>JAFZWI010000005.1 GCA_017617355.1 Salinivirgaceae bacterium
TTCCACTTTTACTTCCTTTTCTTCTTGTTCTGTGTTTTCCATATCGCTTTGATTTATATTATTTTAAATTGATTCAACACTTTTTGTCACGCCCTTTCGGGAATGAACCGACATTGTGCCACACAAATTGCCGACCAAACATTGTTTTGCGACAAAGTGGCAGATTATTTCGCGCAGTGGTGACACGGATTTATTTTCGCACAGACAACACAGTCCCGATAACCATCGGGAACACAGACTGAATCCGCAAGCGGATTATTTTTCTAACCAAATGAACCCAAATTGAACCCGATTTAACACGTAGAGGCGCCATAATATGACGCCTCTACATGCATTATCAATTATTTATCAAATTTCAATTCACCATCACACGTTTTACGGTGCTACCGGTTTTTACGATGTAAATACCTGTGCCATTTATATTTATTTCAGCACGGACGCGGCTCGCCACGTCCCTACAAACCAATGCGCCCATGGCATTGTAAACAAATATATCCTCCGTGGCATTTTCAACCACAATTTTGTTGCTTATGGCATAGATGTTTACTGCGTTGGCGACGGATTCTGAAACTGCGTTTGCACCAGCCCAAAATACCGGGCGGTCCCCATTCCAATCATCTTCCCATCCGGATGGTTTTTCTCTTGCCTCGCAATAAATGGTTAGATTGTTACAATTACCAAATGCATACCAGCCAATGCTCGTTACAGAACTTGGTATTTCAATTGTTGTCAATCCGCTGCAATTGTAGAATGCATAACTACTGATACTTGTTACTGAATTCGGTATCTCAACCGATGTCAAACTTTCTAACCCTCCTTTAGTATTCCAACCCAAACTCAGCGAGCCGTATATAATCTTACAATTGCTGTTTATCTCGCACGATGTTATATCGTTAGATATAGTTTTCATCAGACATAAATACGGGTTATCATCATTGCCTAAATAACAACAATTATCGTATTCGTTGTATTGTAACTGATCGCAACCAATAAAAGCCATAAATCCTATGCTCGTTACAGAATTTGGAATTGTGACCTTTGTCAAACTCCTACAATTGGAGAATGCCCGATAACCGATGCTTGTTACAGAATTTGGAATCTCAATTGATAACAAGCCATAGCTATCATCAAACGCGTTATTATAAATAAATTTGCAATTGCTGTTTATCTCGCACGAAGTCATAATTGTGTCAGTTGGCTTTGCTTTAATCAGACATACATACGGATTATCATCATTCCCCAAATAGCATCCGTTATCGTATTCGTTGTATTGCAAGTTGCTGCACTTTTCGAACGCATTGTCCTCAATTTTTGTTACAGAGTTTGGAATAATTACCGTTTTGAGGCCGTAACTATCTTCGAACGCATAGTAGCCAATACTCGTTACAGAGTTTGGAATGGTTGCTGTGCCGCCATTTCCAATGTATGCGGTGAGTTGCTTTTTCTCCGCATCAGCATAAACAAAATCGCCATCAACCACACCATTTACAGTAAGCGCGCCCCAAGGGCTGCCTTCAGCGGTACCACTGTAAACTATGTTTTTTATATAATTGAATGCCCTATCGCCAATACTTGTAACGGAATTTGGTACTGTTATCGTTTTGAGACCATAATTGTCACCGAACGCAAAGTAGCTGATATTTGTTACAGAATTAGGAATGGTTGCTGTGCTACCATTTCCCACGTATGCGGTTAGACGTGTTTTTTCCGCATCGGCATAAACAAAATCGCCATCAACCACACCGTTTACAGTAAGCGCGCCCCAAGGGCTACCTTCAGCGGTACCACTGTAAACTATGTTTTTTACGTATGCGAACGCACTTTCACCGATGCTTGTTACGGAATTAGGTATTGTTACTGATTTCAAGTTGCTGTGAATATCGAATGATGAAAACGCTTCGTTGCCAATGCTCGTCACGGAGTTTGGAATTTCAATCGATGTCAAACTGCTGCACCTGCTGAACGCGCCGTTGCCAATACTTGTTATAGAGTTTGGTAATGTTATTGATTTGAGACTTTCGCAGTGTTCGAATGCATATTCACCAATATTCGTTACAGAATTCGGTATTGTTACCGATGTCAGACTGCTGCAATATCCGAACGCTCTGTTGCCAATGCTCGTTACAGAGTTTGGTATTGTTATCGATGTCAAACTGTAGCAATCGCTGAATGCGCTTTCACCGATGCTCGTCACTGAATTTGGTATTGTTACCGATGTCAAACCACTACAATATTCGAACGCTCTGTTGCCAATGCTCGTTACAGAGTTTGGAATTGTTATTGATGTCAAACTGCTGCAATTGCCGAATGCGTGGCCTCCGATACTCGTTACTGCGTCACCTATGTTTATGTTTTTAAGCAATTTTTTATTGCTGAAGTTTGAACCAATGGCATTAGTGTTATATGTCAAAGTTTCAATGCTGTCGCAGCCGTCGAACGCCCCATAATTATAAGTGTTTCCAATATTTGTTACCGAACTTGGAATAGTAATTGATGTCAAGATTTTGCAATCACGAAAAGCGTTCTCACCGATGCTTGTTACAGAGTTCGGAATGGTAACTGTACTGCTATTCCCTACATATGCGGTGATTCGTTTTTTTTCGGCATCGGCATAAACAAAATCGCCATCAATCACGCCATTTACAGTAAGCGCACCCCAGGGACTGCCTTCGGCAGCACCACTGTAAACTATGTTTTTCACGTATAAGAACGCTTCTTGGCCAATGCTCGTAACAGAGTTTGGAATATCAACAGATGTCAAGATTTTGCAATCATAGAAAGCCCGCATGCCAATGCTAGTTAGGGAATCAGGCAATGTTAACGATATGAGATTTTTGCAGTCTCTGAACGCATCATCACCGATGCTCGTTACAGAGTTAGGAATAGTTACCGATGTCAAACTATTACAATGACTGAATGCCCAGTCCCCAATGCTCGTAACAACATACTCGACCTCATTATAAGTAACTTTTTCGGGAATTGTAACAGTGGTTAGTTCCGAATAGTTATCACCATTTGTTACCTCAACTGTATAAGGCTCTTCATAACTTAAAATGTTATAGCACAAATCGTCAAATTGAAAATTCTGCGCCCACGCCTGTCCTGCAAGAGCGGCAAATAGGAATGTGATAATGCGTTTCATATTTTGTATGTTATATTAGAAATTCCACGTAAATGATTGTCAAATATAACAATGAAATATGAAAAAGGAAGAGAATAGTTGAGAAGCTACTCCTCCAATTTCTTCATTTCCGCTTTTACAAAATCCATCAGTCCGGCAATGTAATCGGGTGTGAAGCAGAATTTTATGCCGGCAGCTTCGTATATTTCAGGAATTGACATGCTGTAACCAAGGCTTAATGCTTTTTTGTAGTTGGCAATGGTTTGAGCGGGATTCTCCGTGAAATGTTTCCAGATGCTTATCGCTCCAAGTTGTGCGAAACCGTATTCTATATAATAAAGTGGTGTTTCGAAGATGTGAAGTTGTTTCTGCCATTTGTTTGCCAGAAATTCCTCGTACCCCGAGTAGTCAACCACTTTGCAGCCGAAGCGTTTCTCAATGTCTAGCCAGGCTTTCTCGCGTTGCTCCGCAGTGTGTCCGGGGTTGGTGTAGAGGAAGTGTTGGAATTTGTCGATAGCGGCAATCCATGGCAGAACGGAAATAACAGACTCCAACTGGTTCAGTTTGGCTATTTTGAGCAGATTCTTGTCTTCGAAAAAGATGTCCCATTGCGACATCGACAGAAGCTCCATGCTCATGCTGGCCAGTTCGGCAACTTCGGCGGGAGTGCTTTTCAGAGCCACAAGCGGCAGTTTTGAGCACAAAAAGGCATGTACGGCGTGTCCGCCCTCGTGCATAAGGGTTGTCATATCGTCGAGATTGTTGGTGGCGTTCATAAAGATGAACGACGTGTTGCTCTGATAAAGCGGATAGTTGTAGCCTCCGGGCGCCTTGCCCACACGCGAGTCGAGGTCGAGTCTGCCAAGCTGACGCATTTTATTCATATACATGCCTAATTCCGAATCGATGTTTCGGAAGCATATTATTGTTTTTTTCACCAGTTCGTCAATGGTGCTGAATGGTTGCAGATGAGTTCCAACCGGCAGGTCAACGGGTAAGTCGTATGGTCGCAGAGTGTCAACCTGCATAAGTTTCTGACGGCGGCGGTTGATGTCGTCAACAATAGGAACAACAATTTTCTCCACAGCATCGTGAAACGCCTCACAGTCGCTGACAGTGTAGTCGAAACGGCCGAGCTGGCAGAAACGGAAGTCAATGTAATTTGAAAAACCGGCGTTGGCTGCAATCTTGCCGCGCAGTTCCAAAAGACGGTCGAGCAGTGAGTTGATTTTGTCCTTGTCCTGCATGCGGCGGTTGTTGGTTAGCTCAAAAACACGTTTGCGCTCGTCACGTGGAGCGTCTTTGAGGTAATTGGCCGCCTGTTGCATAGTCATTTCGCTGCCATTGATATTGACGGTCATTTGCGAGCAGATTGCCCCGAACTCCTGCTCAGCTTGTTGCAATTCGGCCTCAAGCGGCACATTCTCCTCGCGGAAAATCTTCGCGTCCATTTTGGCGCTGCGCACCATTGTGAAAAGTTTCGCCTTGTCAATATGAAGCTGAACCTCGTTGGTAAGGAAGCGCTTGTTCAGTTCGTTTGAAGCTATGGATATGTGCGGCTCAATGTCGGTGACAAAAGTGTTGAATGCCGCCTCAGCCTCCTTGTCAGCGGTGTTGCATGATGTTTTAATGTACCGCCAAGCGAAATTCTCATCAACAAAACTCTCAAGCTCGCTCCAGTCGTCAAGCCACTTTTTAACTTGGGCCGAAGTTTCCAAAGGCCGGATGAGCAGGTTGTTGTAATAAGGCTCGATGTCGGCAAACGAGTTTATTTCCAAGTCGGTTTTGACAAAATTGCAATGTTGCTCCATATATCTATTATTTGTCTGCAATTTTCGCTAAAAAAGGGAACAAGACAAAACTATTGAGGTTTGAATATGACACTGGCAGTCGGATAAAAACAATCGGAGGTTTCTCACAATAAAACTAAATAGCTATATTTCAACACAATAAACACTGAAATAAAATTTATTTAAAAATGCTGGCAAATAAAAATTTATACTAATTTTGCCAACCGAAATACATGGTGCGTGTAGTTCAGTTGGTTAGAGCGTCAGATTGTGGTTCTGAATGTCGTGGGTTCGAGCCCCACCCCGCACCCCAAAAGAGCCGGTTCAAAAATTGAATCGGCTTTTTTTATGTCCGCAAACACGCATTTATTCTCTCGTTACTCATTCATTTTTAATCATTACTCATTCAACATCACACATTAATCATTGTTCACCATTCTTTAATCATTACTCCTTCCGCTTTACTCTCTTTATATTATATCTTTACGCTCAAAATTAAGCATAGCGATGCGGAAACTTTACATATTAATGGCATTGATTGGACTTGCGGCAACGGTAAGCGCGCAGGAGTCGCACTCAATGTATATGAATCAGGAATTCAACCATTTCGACCGATTCACCTATCAGAAGGACAATCGGTTCCACACGTCGGTTAAACCATATCAGATGAGGCAGATAACCCCGATTGTGGATGTTGATTCGATATATCATATTGAAACGAACAGCCTTGTTACCGACTTGATTTTCAATCGCAGTCTGATAGTCCTGAAGCACGACGATATTGAGTTCACCATTGACCCGCTGTTCAATTTCGAGATTGGTCGCGACGCCGATTACGACGATATGAGCTGGATAAACACACGCGGTTTTGTGCTGAACACACGCATCGGCAAGAAGATATTCGTGACATCGGATTTCTATGAGAATCAGGCGAAATTCTACGATTACCGGAGAAAAGTTGTGTCGCAGAAGCGTGTTATGCCGGGGCAGGGTTCACCCAAAACATATAAGGAGGACGGCTACGATTACGCTTGGGTTGACGCCACCGTCACTTTCCAACCCGATGAGCATTTCGACATAACCTTCGGGCATGGGAAAAACTTCATAGGCGACGGCTACCGCTCAATGATTCTGAGCGATGCGGCTTTCAACTATCCGTTTCTGCGCATCACCACCGACATCTGGAATATAAAATATGTGAACCTTTGGGCTCAGTTCCAAGACCTTACGCAGCGATACAACTACGGACACGCCCACGACAAAAAGTGGGGCTCTTTCAATTATTTGGACTGGTCGGTAACGCCGTGGCTCAATGTCGGATTTTTCGAGGCGGTTATTTGGGCAAACGCCGACAGCCTTGGACATCGCGGCTTCGACATCAATTATGCAAATCCGGTGATTTTCACCCGTCCGGTTGAGTTTTCCGTCGGCTCGCCCGACAATGCTCTTTTGGGCTTGACAGGCAAACTGACACTCTGGCAAAATCATGTGATTTACGGACAGTTCATCATCGATGAGTTCAAATTTGATAATGTTAAAGCTGGCATCAAACACCAGTTCAATAAGTCAGACTCAACGATACAATGGGGCTGGGCGGCCAACAAATGGGCTATGCAGATTGGTTACAAAACCTTCGATTTGTTTGGCTTGCAGCATCTTGACATTCAGGCCGAATACAATGTCGCGCGCCCTTTCATGTACTCGCACATCGACCACATAAGTAACTACGCACATTATCAGCAGCCATTGGCGCATCCGCTCGGCTGCAACTTTAAGGAGCTGGTGCTGATTGGCCGTTACAATTACAAACGGCTGTTTCTGGAGGCCAAGCTCACCCGCGCCATGCACGGCAGCGACATCAACGGTCTGAACTACGGAAACGACATTTTCAACTCGTACGCCAACCGCGCCACTGAGTATTACAACTCAATAGGCCAAGGCGAAAAAGTGATTCTGTGCAACACCAATCTTAAGGCAGCTTTCCTTGTGAATCAGCGCACCAACTGCAACATTTATCTGGGATTCACTCGCCGCTCAGAGGAGATAAAATCGGACAAGACGGTTAACAATCTGATAACCTTTGGAGTACGCACATCGCTCCAAAATATTTATTACGATTTTTGATAGATTTTTTTAGCTGTCGGAATTAAATGGATTGCTATATTTGCAGCCCAAAACGGAATTTTGGAAATCAATAAACCGAAAACATGTTTAAGAACGTGTCGGGTAAAATTATGGGTAAAAGAATCATATCGTATATAGGCATAGTGCTTGTGGGCTTGCTGTTTGTTGATTGCAGCGAGTATTACCGCATTCAGAAAAGCGGCGACTACAACCTGATGTACCAGAAAGCCATTGATTACTACGAATATGAGGATTATTACCACGCCAAAATGCTTTTCGACGAGGTTGTGAACGTAATGAAGGGAAGTGAGAAGGGCGAAACGGCGCTGTTCCTCTACGCCTACTGCCACTACAAGCAGCACGACTTCACAATGGGCGCCTACTATTTTGAGCTGTTCTACAACACCTATCCTTTTGCCGAGAAGACCGAGGAGGCTTACTTTATGGCGGCACAGTGCTACTACAAGGAGTCGCCGCGTCCGTCGCTTGACCAGACAAGCACGCGCCGCGCAATAACCGCAATGCAGACATACATAAACAAATATCCGCAGAGCGAACGGATTGCTGAAGCCAATCTGGTGATTTCGGAGTTAAGACAGAAGTTGGAGCAGAAATCGTACGAGAATGCAAAACTATACTATAAACTCGGTGAATATCAGGCAGCCACAATAACTTTAAAAAACAGTTTGAAGGAATATCCCGACACAAAATACCGCGAAGAGCTGATGTATTTGGTTGTGAAATCGAACTTCATGCTTGCCGAGAACAGCATCGAGGATAAGAAGGCCGAGCGCTACCAAAACACTGTCACTGAGTACTATTCGTTCATCGACGAGTTCCCTCAGTCGCAGTATATAAAAGAAATAGAGGAAATGTATAACCAATCTGTAAATCAGATTAAAAAACTATAAAAATGGATTTTAAGAAAAGCAACGCCCCTGTAAGCACAATTACACGCGACGTAAGACCAATTGAAAACGCCACTGGCAATCTGTATGAAAGCGTAGTGATTCTATCGCGCCGCGCAAACCAGATTTCTGTTGAAATCAAAGAGGAACTTCAGAAGAAACTGGAAGAGTTTGCATCGTACACCGACAATCTTGAAGAGGTGTTCGAGAACCGCGAGCAGATTGAGATATCAAGATTCTACGAGGGTCTGCCAAAACCGACAGCATTGGCTATCGAGGATTTTCTTGATAACGATGTTTACTGGCGTAAACCCGAAGCCGAGCTTTAACAATTTCTTCTTCAAGCAATTGACTAACATTGGCGTTGTCGGGGAAAAACATATTGCTTGGCGTAACTGGCGGCATTGCAGCGTATAAAGCGGCGCAACTCGTCCGCTTGCTTGTAAAGCAAGGTGCCAGTGTCAAAGTTGTGATGACTCCCACCGCAAAACAATTCATCACACCGCTAACACTTGCCACACTATCACAGAATCCCATTCTGGTTGATTTCTTTAATTCCGAAAACGGCGAGTGGAACAGCCACGTCAAGCTTGGTTTGTGGGCCGATGCCATGATAATAGCGCCCGCAACAGCCAACACCATAGCAAAAATGGCAAACGGCATAGCCGACAACTTACTCACAACGAGTTATTTGTCGGCACGCTGTCCTGTATTTGTTGCTCCGGCAATGGACCTCGACATGTTTGCACATCCCGCAACGCAGAAGAATATTGCAACGCTGAAATCGGTTGGTAACATTATAATTGATGCCGAAGACGGCGAGCTTGCGAGCGGACTCAGCGGAAAAGGCCGAATGGCCGAACCGGAAACAATAACAGCTTGCGTATCAGCATATTTTGAGCAAAACAGCCAGCTCAGCGGTAAGACGATAATGATTACCGCCGGCCCCACTTACGAGAATATCGACCCAGTGCGGTTCATCGGAAACTACTCGTCAGGGAAAATGGGTTTTGCGCTTGCTGAGGCGGCTGCCGCACTAGGCGCAAAAGTGATTTTGATAAGCGGGCCTGTCAAACTGTCGTCAAACCACCCGAACATAAAAAGAATTGATGTAACATCGGCGCAGCAGATGTTTGAAGCCTGCACAGCCAATTTCGCCCAATGCGATGCGGCGATAATGGCTGCGGCTGTGGCTGACTACAGACCGGCAACCGTAGCTGACCAAAAAATCAAAAAGGCCGAAAACAACTTGACAATCACGCTCGAAGCAACACCCGACATTGCCAAAAGTCTGGGGCAAATGAAAAGTCCGAAACAGGTGCTTGTCGGTTTCGCACTTGAAACTGAAAACGGCCTGCAAAACGCTGAAGATAAGCTGAAAAAGAAGAACTTGGACTTTGTTGTGCTGAACAACGCCAACGAAGCCGGTGCGGGATTCAATTGCGACACCAACCATGTCACTATCATCACAAGTGGCGGTGAAAAGATTGAGTTTCCGACAAAAAGCAAGTCAGAAGTCGCCAACGATATTGTAAACCAACTGATTAACTGCCTCAACAAATGAGAACAGCAACAAAAATATTGTTTTCGGCAATCTGCCTATTGCTTTTTGTTGCACAAACAGTTGTGGCACAGGAACTTGAAATCAGAATTCAGGTAAACTACAGCCAGTTGCAAGGCGCCAATACAAGCAAATTTGAGGAGATGCAGAAAGCGCTTACCGAGTTTGCATCGAATCAGATTTGGACAAACAACGTGTTCAAACCTGAGGAAAAAATCAAGTGCAACATCTTGATTACCATTACAAAAGAGGTTTACACTGACGAGTTTAAGGCCACAATGCAGGTTGTATCGAGCCGGCCCGTCTATGGCACCGGCTACGACAGCCCTATGCTCAACATACTCGACCATAACGTCCAATTCAAATACAGCGAGGGCGAGACGCTCACTTTCGACGAGAATTCGCATAACGAGCTGACATCGCTTGTAGCGTATTACGTCTACATTATTCTGGGCTTCGACTACGATTCGTTCTCAAAACTTGGCGGCACACCCTATTTCGAAAAGGCGCAAAAGATTGTCTCAACGGCGCAAAGCTCAAGCTACACTGGTTGGAAATCATTTGAGGACAAAAAGAACCGCTACTGGCTGTCGGAGAACCTTATGAACTCAGTTTACTCGCCTATCCGCGAGTATTCCTACAAATATCACCGCCTCGGCCTCGACCTGATGAGCACGCGTCTGGTTGACGGCTGCAACTCGATTGCCGAGGGAATGAACGACTTGATGACGGTGCACCGTCAGAAGGCTGGTTCGTATCTGATGCAGATTTTTTTTGACGCCAAAGCCGACGAGATTGTCAACATTTTTGCTGGCTCGTCGGACCAGGCACAACAAAACAAGGTGTATAACATTGTCAAGGAGATTGACCCTGCCAACTTGACAAAGTACGACAAAATCAAAAAGAAATAATCTAACAATCAGCCCGTTATGTGGATTGCCGACCGTTGGAAAGATTATCAGGTTATTGACTGTTCGTGTGGCGAGAAACTTGAGCGCTGGGGCCGTTATACGCTTGTCCGCCCCGACCCTCAGGTGATTTGGAACACCCCAAAGACCGAAAAAGGCTGGAAAAAAATGAACGGACACTACCACCGGAGCAAGAGCGGCGGCGGCGAGTGGGAGTTTTTCGATTTGCCTCAGGAATGGTCGGTCAATTACAAACTGACTATCGGTAAAGAACTGACATTCCGGCTCAAACCATTCAGCTTCAAGCATACAGGCGTTTTTCCGGAACAAGCCGTCAATTGGGATTGGTTTTCGAAGCTGATTGCTGATGCGAAGCAAAAAAATCCTGAAAGGAAAATCAACGTTCTCAATATGTTCGCCTACACAGGCGGAGCTACAATAGCGGCAGCGGCAGCCGGCGCCAATGTCACCCACGTTGACGCGGCAAAAGGCATGGTGGCTTGGGCGCGTGAGAATGCGGCGGTGTCGGGCCTGGGCGATGCGCCAATCCGTTGGATTGTTGACGATTGCGTTAAGTTTGTGGAGCGCGAAATAAGGCGCGGCAACCACTACGACGCCATAATAATGGACCCGCCCTCGTACGGACGCGGCCCGAAAGGCGAGATTTGGAAAATTGAAGACAACATTTTTCCGCTCATCGAACTTTGTTCACAACTAATGAGCGATACTCCTCTGTTCTTTCTAATAAACTCATACACAACAGGGTTGCAACCAGCCGTGCTTTCGTATATGATTAGCACCGCCATGAAACGCTTTGGCGGAAAAGTTGAGGCAAGCGAAGTAGGCCTGCCCGTGTCATCGAACGGACTAGTACTACCTTGCGGCGCAAGCGGAAGGTGGACAAGAATTGATTAGGTGAGTAAAAATTCTGACTTCTAAATAAGCCCCGCTTCAATCAGCTGCACTATTTCTTCTATGTACATATCCTCTTCGTCGGGGTCGTACTCGCTTTTCAAATTATCGCCGAAGATGCGGGCGACACCTTGCCAGAAATAGGCGGAAAAGTCACCCCGATATTCTTGAATAAGGTTGAAGGCTGTGTTATTTATCTCGCGGTCGACAAGTTTCAGCAATATGCGGCCTTGCGATATGGTAAGCGCTCGCAATTCCTTTTCGTATCTCCTGAACATCTGTTTTTCATACGCTTTGATGTATGCTTCACGCAGTTGAGGGTCAGTTACGCCCACAAGGTGGGCATTCATGTTGTTCAGTTCATCGCGGGCGGCAACGGCGTACGGATAGGCCTTTTTGACATTGCGCATCAGCTTGTCGTATTTTATCTGTTTCCGCTTGTTCTGAAAATGACGGATTGTTACCGTTTCGATATTGACAACAGGCATAGTGTCGCCGTCAACAACGATATAGTTCAAAGCCTTTGGCCCGGAATTGCTGTTTTGGGCAGCGGTACTACAGGCAATAAAGAGGAATAATATCGGTAGAATTCTCCGTAACAACATGGAGCAAAAGTAATTCAAAATTTCACAATGTTGATGCTAGAATAATCATATTCGGCACTAAAAAAGCCCAATTCGCACAGAACCGGGCTTTTATTCAATCATTCAAATTCCAATTATTCAAACACCGCCACAAAACCTCCATTTGGTTGCATTTCGACTTCAAAAGCTTTTGTGTCAGGATTCTCGACAACCGAATGAGCCATTTGCCATTTGCTATCGGTGTCGGTAAAGATTTCGGCTTTTGTTGCGGGGGCAATCGCGCTCAAATCGAGCGACAGCTTGCGCACAGCTTTCTCGCCGTTGATTCCAGCCACATACCATTTGCCGCCCGACTTGCGAGCCGCCACAAAATACTTGCCCGGATAGCCGTCGATAAACTGACTTTGCTCCCAAGTGGTTGGGAAATCCTGCAAAAGGCTTACAACATAATCGGGTTGAGTGGCCATTCCTTCATCTGTTTCAGCAAAATGCTGAACTCCTGACAGGAACAGCACAGGTAATGCCAACTCAAAAGCGTTTGTGGTTGCACGCTCAATGCCAGGTATCGTCGCAAGGCTCATTGGCGTGAAATCCATCGGGTCGAACACGTTGCGCGTGAACAGCCAGCAGCACGACTGCGTTGGAATCATATCCTGATACTCCTGCGTAAATGTTGAATACTCAAAGCCTTTCACAGCCTCCATCGTGACCAGATTCGGGTAGGTGCGCTGCCAGCCGCGCGGAAGGGTTGCGCCGTGGCAGTTCACCATCAGGTGATGACGGGCGGCATCGGTGAAAATGTCGCGATAGTACTGCATAACAGGCTGTCCGTCACCGGCAAAGAAATCGACTTTGATTCCCTTTATACCCATCTGCTCCAAACGGCTGAACTCCTGCTCGCGCATTTCGGCGGTGAGCAAGCGGCTTTTAGGCGTGTATTCGGTTGTGTTCCAAGCTCCCGACGAGTTGTACCACAGAATCAGCCCAACGCCTTTTTGCGCCGCATAACGCGCCAGTTCGGCAATTTTATCATAGCCGATATTTTGGTCCCAGTTTACATCAACAAGGCAGTACTCCCATTTCATTCTGGCGGCGTAGTCGACAAACTTCTTCTGCACATCGTACACCACCGACTCGTCTTTCAGTTTGGCCCAGCTCCACGACGCGTGCCCGGGCTTAACCCACGAATAGTCGCCATCGACGGCAGGTGCCGCCAAATCGGTGCCAATGGTCGATTCCACAATGCCTTTCAGGTTGTCGGAAACCGACACCGTGCGCCACGGCGACTGCCACGGGAACTCGAGCACGGGCTTCACATTTTGCGTTGCCGTGTCGATTACCTCCTGCGGCATCGGGAAACGGACTTTGTATTCGGGCGTGCCTGCGATTTCTGTCAGGCGTGTGCCGCAATATTGCGTTGTCAGTCCCGTTTCCGAGATTAGCACCCAAGCGCCATTGCTTTGAAACAGAGCCGGGTAAACCCAACCCGACGGCCACGGGCACGGTGTCCCGGCAGGTACGTCTTGAGTATAATTCTCTTCGTACGACGGATTTGTGCCACACCAGCCAGTTTTGGCAATGGCCATAATCTGCAGCCACGCTCTTGCGCTGTCGGCTAAGCGGAAAGTGCTAAACTCGTCAGCCACAATGCTTTGCCCGCCCTTCAGCGAGTTAATCTGATAGCGGAAAGCAAAACCATCGTTCGACAAACGGAATGCAATGCCGAGCGTATCGCCCGATTGGGCCAATAATTTGAAAATTTTTTCGTTGGCACGATAGTGATAATCGGTCTGCTTGCCGGTTTTGAGCGAATATTGCTCATCGACAACCGTTTCTGCCGTCGAAATCAGGCGGAATCCATCTTTCAGGTTGCAGCCCTCAACATCGAGTCCTAACGCCGATTCGCCAATAACGGTCTGGCCATTGAGTTGCGCCGAGTAGCGCGGCTCGCCATTCGCCGAAAGGCTGAAACTGACATTAATACGACCATCGGGCGAAGTCACTTCGGTGTCGGCCTTTGTGCAGCCCGTCAAGATTATCGCGGCAGCGGCCGCAATGTGCAATGCTTTCATAATTTATTATTCGAGAATTGAAGTTTGACCACCGACATTGCCGGCATTTCAATTTTTAATGTGCCTTTCGACGATTTCTGCACGCCTGAATTGAAAGGTTTCAAGGTTATCTTTTCGGTCTTTCCGAAATCGTTGTAATCGTTCATCTTCTGCGCCGTAACAATCTCACCTTTCATATTTTTAGCCGGAGTGCTACCAAGTTCAATATCAACTGTTTCGCCCTTGTTGGGGTTCAGATTGACGAGTGTCAGAGTTACCACGCCGTCTTTTTCGGAAGCCGAAGCGCAGATTGTTTTGGTCGATTTACCTTCGAAAGTGTACTTATTGCTCTGAACGTCAGTCGGTACCAATTTCGCGCCTTGGTGGTCGGCATACATTTTGAAAACGTAGTATGTCGGCGTGAGCACCATTTGCTCGTCCTTTGTCAAGATAACTGCCTGTAACACATTGACCATCTGTGCGATATTGGCCATCTGCACGCGCTCGGCGTGATTGTTGAAAATGTTCAAGCCCATACCAGCCACAATAGCGTCGCGCATAGTGTTCTGCTGATAAAGGAATCCTGGATTGGTGCCAGGCTCAACATCGTACCAGCATCCCCACTCGTCGAAAATTACGCCAACCTCGTTATTGGGGTCGTACTTCTGCATTATGCCAATGTGCAAGTCGAGAAGGCTGTCCATTGCCCACGCCTCGCTCACGGTCGAGTACCACAAATCTTCCTTGAAATCGGTAGCCGAGCCTTTCGAGCCTGTCCAGGTGTTGATTGGCAGTGTGTATTTGTGCAGCGACAAACCTTGTGTGATACTATGCTGTTTTTCGGTTTTTTTCATCAACACTTCAGTCCAGTTCGGGTCGTCGGCAGTTGCACCGCAGGCAATGCGATAAGGCGCGCCACCGCAGAAGGTGGCGAAACGGCGATAAAGGTCGGCGTAGTATTCGGGCTCCATATTGCCGCCGCAGCCCCAGTTCTCGTTACCGATACCGAAATATTTCACATTCCACGGGTCCTCGCGGCCGTTCTCCTTACGCAGTTGCGTCATCGGGCTCTCGTTTGACGAAGTGATATACTCAACCCATTCGGCAGCCTCGCGCACATCGCCTGAGCCAACGTTCAGGTTCACGTAAGCGTCGCAGCCAAGCAGTTCGCAGAAGTCGAGAAACTCGTGTGTACCGAAACTGTTGTCTTCCGTCACACCGCCCCAGTTGGTGTTGATAATCGACGGACGTTTCTCCTTCGGGCCAATACCGTCTTTCCAGTGATAGGTATCGGCAAAGCAACCGCCCGGCCAGCGCAACACGGGAATTTTCAACGCTTTGAGCGCATCAACAACATCGTTGCGATAACCATTTGTGTTCGGAATCTTCGAATCGGCACCAACGTAGATGCCGCCATAGATACAGTGTCCAAGGTGCTCTGCAAAATGTCCGTAGATGTCTTTGCTGATGGTTTGTTTGGCGTTTTCGGGGTGCAGGGTAACCTTGTTCTGTGCAGAAACGGCAACAGCCACAACCATTGCGCCCACTGTCGATAATAGTCTTAAGTGTTTCATTTTAAATATTGTTTGTGATACTAATTGTGTTTAACTGATAGCCAAAAATATAACATTTTGCTTACAAAAGCAGTCACGGACGAAAAGTTGCAGTGCCGTTAATCAAAACATTTTCACATAAATATTGTATGTTTCAAAAAAAATATGATATTTGTATCACCTTTAAAACTACTTAAAATCATAGTTTTATCATGAAAAACATACTTTTAAAAGCGTTTATGGCCGTTTGTTTGACGGCGATGACATTTGCTGCGATTGCGCAGAATTCATTCAATTATCAGGCAGTAATCCGTGACGGCGGAAAAGTTCTCGAAAACAAATCGGTAAGTCTGAGACTCAGCGTCATATCAGATGACAGCGTTTATTATCAGGAGAAGCATGCCGTAACCACCAACGCCTACGGCAACGTGAACGTGAGTGTTGGCGAGGGAGAAACGCTCCGTGGCAATTTCAACGCCATACCGTGGGAGACAATGCAGGTGATGATGCAGGTTGAGGTCAGCACTGATGGCTCTGATAATTATACCAATATGGGTTCAATGCAGATTATGCCGGTGCCCTATGCCCTGTATGCGGCACACACCTCTGTCATTCAACCGACAGTGGCTACCGAAGACCCGATTTTTGAAGTGCGCGACAGCGAGGGCAATTTGATGTTCGCCGTATATGAGACTGGCGTTAAGGTGTTTGTTGACCAGGAAGGCTCTAAAGCTGCCAAAAGCAAATTCGCGGTGGCCGGCTTATCGGAAGAAAAAGGGGAGCAGAGCCTTCTGACTATAAATGCTGACGGCACAACTGTTTATGTTGACGACAATTCAAAGGCGGCAAAAAGCAAATTTGCAGTAGCGGGTCAATCAGCAGACAAGACTAACTATAATTTGCTGACTATTGATGGTTCAGGTTCAACTGTTTACGTCGGTGGTGAAGGCAAGGCAGCAAAGAGCAAGTTTGCAGTGTCAGGCTATAGCGCTAACAAAGCCGCAGAAAACAACTACTCAATCGACGGCGACGGCTCAACTGTTTATGTCGATTTCACGGATAATTCAAAAGGCTCAGCCGACGTGCTAAGTATTGATGGCAGCCAGGCAACATTCTATGTTGATGACACAAAAGAGGGTAAAGCGGCCAAGAGTAGCTTTGCGGTTGCGGGACGTTCGGCTGGTAAGTCGGTTGATACAGCCTTCATAATCGATGGTTCGGGCACACTTATTTATATAGATGACATTGGTGGGTCTGATAAGGGTGATGTGAGTCGCTTTATAGTGGCGGGTCTCACGGCAAACAACAGCGGCAACTACAACGACAAATTCTTCACAATCAACCGTGATAGCACCCGCATCTACATCAACGACGAGCCTGTGGTTGCCGACACTACTGGAACAGGCACTACTCCGGTTGTTACTCCAAGTTTCGCTTCGGCCTTCGCCATTGTTGGTTTGACACAAAAAACCGAGCTTCTAACAGTTAACAAAGACAGTACAACTATAAAAGTTGACACCTACGTTGCCGAGGAGGTGCAGAGCACCACAGGTGTGGTAGCGAAGGTTGTTGACGACACCAAGCCTGACAAGGTTTATTCAACTGGTACAATCTGCGCATCACTTTATTATTCGGACGGTGGATATTCTGATAATTATGAGACAACCACAACCTACGCCTACTATCATAGTGAAAATGGAGAGTATCTGTATTTGAAATTAAATGTGGGTGAATATATTACAGAGTACCACAATTATTGGTTCTGCAACGGTAAAATTCACGAACAAGTTTACAACAATGGTTATGGTTACGGAGGTTATGGTGGTTACGGTGGTTATTATTCCTATTATGGCTACTATGGCTACGAACAACAATCGTATGTGGGAGAATTACTTGAACCTCGCGAGTGGGACGGCAAAAGCCTTTTGCTGCTGATGGAGCGCACTTTGCGCGATAGTGGTTATGCCGTTATGCCCAATGATGGAACAAACTATTTTTATCTGAAAGATGAGCCCGAAAATTACATTGTAAGTTCGGAAAACAACATTGTAACAGGTTTGAAGGGAGAAAACAGCTATAAAATAATCCACGAGAATTTGGGAACATTCAGCTGCATTTTAGATTCTATATTGCATTTAGATTATTATGATATTAGTGATTTTGATTGGGGTAATCTGAATGAAAAACAATATGGCTACGCTCTGTTTGGCGATGATGTTATTACTGATAATATAATAGCTAAGGAGTCGGAAGCCGCCAATACTGAGTTCAGAAACGAAGCAGAAGCTTATAGATATCGATACGATCTATATAGATATGGATTATCCGATTTCGAGAATATGTTTGCCAGTTTTGATAAGGGCTTTAAAGTCCAAGTTGAATCTGATGCAAATGGCAAGGTGGAAGTCTATGATGTTCAAGAAAACTATACATTTGGACAGACCGTTACGATTGCCGCCATACCTGACGACGACTATATGTTTGCAAGCTGGAGCGACGGCAGCACTCAGAATCCGCGTGCAATAACCGTTGTGAGTGATACAATTCTTAAGGCATCTTTCGACCGCGCGGCTTTCTATGTTAAAGAGGGTGGCGACGACAATGCCGCCGGTACTGTTAATGCCCCGCTTGCAACTATTAATGGTGCTGTGCAGAAAATAACAGAATATGCCGAAAGCATTGATAATTCTTATTATAAAACATTCATAATAAAGGTTGACGGCACTTTGTATGGAGCTCAGAATATTGGTGCTGAAAATGATGCAGCCTTCAAAAATTATGAAATAGGCCAACTTGTTCTTGAAGGAGCGCATACGCTGGTTGCCGGACAGAATCCAACCGATGTGCTTGATGGGCAGTTCAATGAGGACAATATGAATCACACTCTTTATATTAATTCAAGGGCAGATGTTACTATCAGGAACTTGAAGATTACCGGCGGATATAGTTCATCTGGTGGAGGAATATACACAGGTAATTACTCTACTGTGACATTAGACGATGGAACTCTTATAACTGGCAATATTGCTTCTAATGAAGGCGGTGGCATTTATAATGCTTATACACTAACAGTCAAGCCAGGCGCAACAATAACAAGCAATAGAGCGAAAATTGGGGGCGGAATTTTCGATTGCTTCTTAAGTAGTAGCAGTACCACCACAATCAAAGGAGGCACAATTGTGGAAAATACGGCAGATAGTTTAAGTGTAAGTAATGATGTCTTTTCATATAAAGGTCTTACAATTGGTGGAGATGCAAATGTGGGAGATGTTCTACTTGAAAATAATGGGAGCTATACAAATAGTGGCATTAAAATCATTAGTAATCTGACAAACAGTGATTTGCGAGTTTCTATAAGCGGAGACGATTTGTTTGCAAAATATTTTAATGAAGAGAACGAAATAATTTCTATAGAAAATGGTGTAACTATGCCAATTGATGAAATTCTTTCAAAATTCAGTTTCCAGAAGTTGTGGAAAGTCAGTCCCGATGATAGAAAATTGCGTTGCCTTGTCGAATTTGAAGGTGACGGAGCCGACATTGGCACGATGCCGCCTGTACAGGAATTTGCCAAAGGGGAACACGAAACTGTTGAGGAGCCTGTGATTGAGCCGGAGCGCGACGGCTATAAATTCTTGGGTTGGTACACATCAGCCAATGGCGGCGAAACGCTTTCCGAAGCACCATTCGATTTTGATACCGAATTTAATTTTGGAGGTAAAGAGAACGGTAGTATTATTAAAGGTTTCAAACTCTATGCCAAGTGGTTGAAGGCCATTACTTATTATGTGAAACCTGATGGCGGCGATAATAGCAACAATGGCTTAAGCGAGCAAGATGCTTTTGCAACTTTTGATTATGCTTTGCAGCAGATTGACCAGCTTAATAAGCCTGATTCCGTTTTCAGAATAATGATTGTCGGCTCTATAGGCGCTCTGGAGTTGTCATCAGCGCTCAACGGCAAGGCTAACACAATCATTCTTCAGGGCTATGACGAATATGCTGTGATTGACGGTGGTTTTACTAAGAGCAATCAAGGTTCGGCACTTACTATTAGCACAACTGTGCCGGTAACAATCAGCAAACTGAAAATCACCGGCGGATATGCTGCAAGTGGTGGAGGTGTCTATATTCATACAGGCAATGCTTCTACTTACGTAACTATTGGCAGCGGTACGCTTATTACAGAAAATACTGCGGAAGGCCACGACGGACAAGCTGGTGGTGGTGGTATATTTAGTAGCGATGGAACATTGAGAGTGTTTGGTGGCGAAATCAGTAATAATACTAATACTGATGGAACCGGCGGTGGCATCTTGGTTTACAACGGCAATGTTAACATAATGGGTGGCAAAATAACTGAAAATCAGGCTGCAAGTGGTGGCGGAGTATATGTCTTTCAATATGGTAATGTAACAATTGGTGGTAACGCCCAAATAACATCCAATTCTGCAAATATGGGTGGCGGTATTTGCTTCGGTTCATTTTTAATGAATAATGTGGTTGTCGGTGGAAATGCTGCAATTAGTGGCAATCAGGCAACAACAGGAAATGGAATATATGCGGGAGACAGCAAATTGTTGCTGAAAGACAACGTAACAATTGCCGCCGGTAACGATGTGTATCTGGCTATACCTGATGGATATGATAACATTGCTACAATTGCAGTAGACGGAACGTTGTCTGACGATAATGTTGTTATTACCATTACGCCAGAACAATATAATATTGGCGAGCCGGTGCTTTCGCTTGTCGATGGCGCAGCAACAACAATTGCTGCTGAATATTTCAAGTTCACGTTGTCGGATAGCAGTTATGCGTTAGGTTATGACGGAAAAGTTAGAGACGGGGTTGCTGTTGATGGCAAGGTATATGCAAAATATCCGATTACAACAGCGGCAGAATATACAGAATTGTTTGATGTGATGAACAATAGTAAAATCAACACCGCAGGTATGCTCATAAGCATTGAAAGTGAGGAGGATACCTTGACGCTTGAAAACTTCAAACCATACGACCCGGGAAGTATTGCGTTTAAGGGAGTGTTTGACGGCAACGGCCACACATTGAAAATTGACTCGATATGCAAAGGTAGGTTTATGGTTATTTGTTGGCAAAACGATGGAATCATACAGAATGTTAAAGTTATTAAACAGGAGGAGGTCGTATGTGGCCAGGAAAATCGATATCCTGACGGTTTCAGTGGTGGTATTTGTCATCAAAATTTTGGCATAATCAGAAACTGTTGGAGTGATGTGTCGGCGGATGTCACATTTGTATACCCTATAGGCGGCATTTGTACGCATAATTACGCAGGAGGAGTAATTGAAAACTGCCTCAATACCGGCAACATTACAGGACATTGGGGGAAAGATCTTCCTTGGCGAGGCGAATATGGTGTGGTTGGCGGAATTTGTGGAGCAAATTACGGAACAGTTAGGAACAGCGTGAACTATGGCACTATTTCGATGGCAACTACTTATAATGTAAGTGGTGTCGGATTAAACGGCATTCCGGGCGCAATCTGCGGTGCCTTATATGATGGTGCTTCAAGTTGCGTTAATTGCTATTGGCGTCAGAATTGTGTTGAAAATACCAATAATTCAAACAATATGGTTTACAACGACAGCCGTATGCGCAACGGCTCTGCAACCGGCTGCGGCTTTTTCACAAGCAACACCAATGGAACGCTAACAGCAGGAACCGAAGCAACTTGCGGTAGTGCACAAGAATTGAACGAGAAAAAAGACTTGCTTCCTGCCTTAAATAGCTATGTTCAAGTGAAAAATGCAATTAGCGTTCTTAATGGCGAAAGTTCGGTACTTAAGAGTTGGAAAGTGGAAGAAGGCAGCCACGCCGCTGTCCTTGATTTCGGCAACTGATTTGTAAAGTCAGCAACATAAAAAGCGCCATTCACGGTTGGTGAGTGGTGCTTTTTGTGTTAATAATCAGCCTGTTACCTATGTTGCAAAAATTATTTTCAAAAAACCGTGTATTACCTCTTGCGGGAAATGAAACTTTCTCTACTTTTGCACCCGCTTTCCGAGAGGGAGCTGGTTCTTGAGAGCGGGCGGGCTGAGGATGTGAGGAGAGAGGGAGAGGGGATGCGAACAGCGTCCGTTTGAAAAAATAGTGAAAA
>JAFZWI010000029.1 GCA_017617355.1 Salinivirgaceae bacterium
ACAATCTGGAAGTAACGGTCGATGCCCGAAACCATCAGCAACTGCTTGAGCGTTTGCGGGCTCTGGGGCAGAGCGTAGAATTGTCCGGGGTTCATACGGCTTGGAACGACAAAGTCGCGGGCACCCTCGGGTGTTGAGTTGACCAACACTGGGGTTTCGATTTCGAGGAAGCCGTGCTCGTCGAGATAGCGGCGAACCTCAAATGCAAACTTGTGGCGCAGCTCAAGATTCTTGCGAACGGCGCTGCGGCGCAGGTCGAGATAGCGGTACTTCATACGAAGGTCGTCGCCGCCGTCGGTGTTGTCCTCAATGGTGAATGGCGGCACTTCCGACGGGTTTAGAATGGTGAGCTGGCTGACGGCAATCTCAATGTCGCCTGTGGCCATCTTGGCGTTTTTGCTCTCACGCTCAATCACTTTGCCCTCGACCTGAATGACAAACTCACGCCCAATGGCTTTCACCTGCTGGACGAGTTCGGGTTTGTCGGCGTCGAAAACCAACTGGGTTATTCCGTAGCGGTCGCGCAAATCGACGAAGGCCATTCCGCCCAACTCGCGTGTTTTCTGGACCCAACCGCAAAGCGTTACGGTCTGGCCTATGTTAGCGGCGTTCAACTCGCCGCAAGTATGTGTGCGATACATATTATATTAGTTTTTTTGCGGGGGCAAATGTAATAACGAAAAACACAAACGCTAACAGAAAACACTGACGCTGACGAAAACCGGCAAAAAAAATACCGCAAGCGCCATTGGTTAATGGTTGGCTTGCGGCATTTTTATTAATTAACTTTTTCTATCCTTTACCAAACAGGTTTCCCGTTTATTAGAATTTGCATGTTGCTGATAATGAACGTTCCCTGACCATTAGATGTGATTATTGAATTTTCTTCTTTACCGGCGAGGTTTATTTCAATACCGATATATTTTTCACCTCTTTTGCCTATTGTACCACCCCATTGAATATGCTCAACTTCATTGCCGACTGTAAATGTTTTTCCCATTTCTTCATTGAAATCCGCAAAGATGAGTTCGGTGTTATATTCAGGGTTCCAAACCTCTTCGTTCTCTTGCGAAAGAGGAACGAAGGTCTCGTCCATTTTGGATATTTCTTCGATGTAGTTGTCCGCGCCGGAGCAAATACGGAAAACAGCGCCCTCTTTGTCACCCACCCACATTATATCGAATTCTATCTTGAACTCATTTCCTATTGATTGAAGAGGCAGCCCGTTAAAAACAATCTCAAAATTGTCATTCCAAACTGTGGCGTTACCATTATCATCCCGTTCAACTTCACCTACAATATTTATAATATAATTGCCGTTCTCAACTTTTCCACTTGGTTTATTGTCTCCTGCTAAAAACCATGTGTTAAGACCTTGAAAATTGCTTTCAAGCTTATAGTCTTGCTTTCTGAAAACAGCCCACAAATCATCATATATAACTGTCTTATATTCGGGGTTTAAGTAGCCATCACTCCAACAATAGAATGAATAATCGTTCTTAGCGGTAGCTTTTAAAACAACGTCTTCACCATATTCATAATAACCACTTTCTGAAACGGTGCCTATTGATTCGTTTGACGAGTAGACATTGAAATAATTATCTTTTTGTGAATTGGGCTGGGCTTCAACCTTTATTAAATCAGAGAAGCTAAATATACCATCAAAGATATCAGATTTCCAATCCAAATATGATAACCGCGCATGCACATTTGGCAACCGCACAGCAAAATAGAAATCCTGCGCATTGCCCAAGAATTTAATTACTTCGTCGGAACTGATGTTTGCCCATGTGCCTGTGGTTTTGGTAATGGGAAAGCTTTTCATCTGAGGCTCGTTTTCATATTGCCAATCATCTGCTCCTTCAACAATGACAACACACACCTCGTACTCGCATTTGTCGGTAAAAACCACATCAGTATTACGATTGGTGGTGGCTTTCGGTGTTTCCCAATAAAGCTGATAAATGCCTCCTTCTTGTTCCACAGTTATATTGCTATAATCGCTGAAGCTGCTTATTCTGCATCTATCTTTATCGAAATGCTCATCTTCGCAGGCGGAAATTGTGGCGGCCAATGCCACAGCTAATATTAATCGCAATGTTTTCATTTCAGTATCAGTCTTTTAGGTTAATATTCAGTTTGACACCCACGCTAAAAATGGTGGGGCGTTGGTAAACATTGTCGTTGTCGAATCCGTCGGAAATTTCTGGTTCATTGCCTTCGTAATTTGTGAAGACAACCGGATTCTGCACAGCAGTGTAGACACGTCCGGATAACTTCCAAAGATTCTGGAACTTATAGCCCAAAACAATGTCATCGATGCGGAAGAACGATGAGTTGTGGATGTCGCTTGTACTATAATACCAATTGTCAACTCCCACAACGTTGAAGCGTCCGAGGCTGGCGTGCGTATCAACTTGCAGATAGACTTTCATAGCCTCAAAATAGGTGTTGAACCCGGCCAAAGCCACGGGAATAGGGCTAAGGTCGGTAGGTTTACGGTCTCCTTCATCCAAATAAGTGTTGTTGTCGACGTCGTTGTAGTTGAGATACGCCCCTTTAATCGGATTGCCCTCATCGTCGTAAACTTCTTCGAATGTTGTGTATGCCATTGGTCTGTCAATGGATACGTCGCTTTCCAAAAGGTTTTCGTCTATTTCCACATTAGAAAGAATGCCGGCATTGGCGGAGATATTGCCACCAATGCGCCACTTCACATTAGAGGTGTTAATAAGCTTTGCGCCAAGCGACAGTTCCACACCGACATTAGTGAGGTTGTAGTCGCTCAAATCAAGATGGTGGTGTACGTAAAAATCGAATGTTCCGTATACACGATTTTTAGACGTTCCCGCATCAATGCCGAAATTGTAGGACAGAGTATTGAAACTGTTTACTTCGTCATGAGTGTCGCCTAAAGATATACCTAACATTCCGAAACCTGTACGTATTACTACGGCATTGCCGGCCTTTACGCCAAGCGACAGCGCCACCGACAGATTCTTGTAATCGGTGGAGTCGGTAAAGTGGTATGGATATTTGTTGAAGCGGCTGTTCAAGTTCAGGTAAAATCTGTTGAGAGCAACATTAAACTGACCATAGAACGAGTTCCGCTTGAGTGTTTCTTTGGTTATGACATGTTCACTATTATCAACAACTCTGTACTTGTCTAATTCATAATGTCCTGTACTCCACTTATTCTCCACCTCCCTTTTGGTGTTAAATAATGTCGCGCCAGCTTTCAATTCCAAATAATGTTTCTTGTCAAATTCGTGATTCAAGCTAATGTTGGCGTCGAACATAAACCTGCCATTATTTTCAATGTATTTACGTTCTTCAAAATTGCCTTCGAATACATCAGTGTTCTTTTCCGATTCTGATTTGGTTTTCGCATAGCTTGCCAGAATGTTCAAGTGCAAATCCTCGAAAGAGTGAACTGCATAGTCGGTTTTCAGCGTGCCCATAAAATTGGTGTTATTAGGTTTTGCCGAATTGCCATGTCTCTCGAAAAAGAATTCGTCGGATACGTTCTCGTTATTTTTTTTGCGGAAATATCCGTTGAAGTCGATTTTAAGATGGTCGTCGAGCAGCGAGGGACCAACCCAAAAGCTTGCCGATATACGGTCGGAACTTGTTTCCCTCATTACGCCATTAATTGCATTGTAGCCTATTGCCGCACGGTAGGGTAAAGGTCCGACAATGCCTTCCACGCTGGCGTTGTGCTTGGTGCTAATTGAGTTTTTGTAAACAGCAGTATCTTCATCGCAAGTGTTGTAAGAACCGTTTCCGTCATAGCTGACTCTCAGTGTTTTGCTAACCTTGTTGCGTGTCTTGATAACCACTACACCATTGCAGCCCAAATCACCATAAGACGCGGTAGCTGGAGCGTCTTTCAAAACCATAATCGATTCAATATCATTGGGATTGAGCATATTCAAAACTTCGTTGCCGCTGAAATATGCGCCATCAACAACAAACAGCGGTGAATCGTTATCTCCAATTGCAGAATAACCACCGCGTAAACGGTATTCAGCATTACCCCACGGGTTTCCTCCATCTGAGACAATTTCAAATCCGGGCACGCGGCCAAGCAAGAACTGATATACATCGGTCTCAAGGCCGGTTGCAATATCGTCGGTTGTAATAATTGTTCTGGCGGTTGTGAGGGTGTAATATCGGTCGTTGCCGTAGAAACTGTCAAATTCTTCGGTGGAAGCAGCTAATTTCATTTGCATGTTGGCTGTCGCCAAATCTCGCACCGGTACTTCCATATTTTGATAGCCGTTGTAGGTGATTAGCAGCACCGCGTTACTATCAGATGCATTGATGTTGAATTCACCAGTAGGTCCTGTTATAGTGGATACTGTTGTGCCCTTAACATAAATGTTAGCCCCCACAAGTGGCGCGCCATTGTGGTCTTTCACCATTCCTGTAACGCCTTTTTGGGCAAACGTGGAGCAAGCTAAAAGCATTACGCTCAGCGTCACCGAAAGTTTTCTGAACATATTCATAATTGATTAGTTTAAAATCGTTGCAAAATAGGGAATATGATTGAATTACACAAAAAAAATCCCCGTCACCAGCAGGTAACGGGGATTTTCTATACTATGTAAAACTGTTAGTCTTTCAGTTTTGCGCAGATAAACTCGCGGTTCAAACGAGCGATGTTGCTGATTGAAACGCGTTTCGGACATTCAGCCTCGCAAGCGCGGGTGTTGGTGCAGTTACCAAAGCCGAGTTCGTCCATCTTGGCAACCATAGCCTTAACACGTTTTGCAGCCTCAACGCGGCCTTGCGGCAGCAGAGCAAACTGCGAAACCTTTGCCGATACGAACAACATTGCCGAACCATTCTTGCAGGCAGCAACGCAGGCGCCGCAACCAATGCAAGTAGCTGAATCCATAGCC
>JAFZWI010000030.1 GCA_017617355.1 Salinivirgaceae bacterium
CCGCCGAGTGAGAAGCCTGCAATAGCACGGTTGTCGGCATCAGCCAAAACATTATAATTCTTCTCAATATAAGGCACAACCTCTTTTGTGATTTCGTCAACAATCTTCTTTGTGTCCATAGCGTCGTAACGTTCGGCCTTGCCTTGCAGAATCATTTCGGGATAGGGGTTTGCGTACGGCATTACCACAATCATACGTTTTGCCAGACCTTGTGCAATCAAATTGTCGAGGATTGTGTTGGCGTGGCCCACTTTGAACCAGGTTTCGTAAGTGTCTGTCATACCGTGGATTAGGTAAAGCACGGGAAGTTTCTCGCTGCCATCGGGTTTGTAGCCTTCGGGTGTGTAAACGCACATTGGGCGGTCGATGCCGAGAGTGTTAGAGTGGTAGAAACGATATGCCACAGTGCCGTGCGGAACATTCTGAATATCCTGCATTCCAGGCTCTTTGCCGCGAATATCGACAAGGCTGCCTTTGAATCCCTCGTTGGGGAAGATATCCATATTGTTCGGGTCGCAAATGGCGGTGCCGTCAACAATAAAGTTGTAAGGATAAATATCGGGACGGTCGGTGGCAATGGTAATGCTCCAAACGCCATCGGCATCTTTGGTCATAGTTTTCTGTCCGCCAAACAGTTGGTTGAGGTCGAGTTTCACGTCTTTGGCGTTTTCGGCCTTAATGCGGAATGTTACGCTGCCGTCTTTGTAGTATTCAGG
Source organism: Salinivirgaceae bacterium (assembly GCA_017617355.1). GTDB lineage: Bacteria > Bacteroidota > Bacteroidia > Bacteroidales > SZUA-534 > RUG13583. The sequence continues at coordinate 717 of JAFZWI010000030.1, forward strand.
CGAAACAACAGGTTTCGGGAAAAGACGAGCCATTACGCCAGGTGTAAACTGCTGGTCTTGTTTGGCTTCGGGAAGAGTAACCTTCATATTGGCACCCTTGTAGGGGTTGGCCTGGAACAGACGCGGCAGCGATTCCTCGAGGAAGAAACGAGCGTTCATCCAAGTGTGGCCGTGTTTGTCAGAGGTTATAATCTTCATATTCTTAATGTTGTGCTTGTCAAGCTCAACCATAAAATCGTGGGCGTTGCCGTAGAGGAAGTCGTCGCTGCCAACACCGAGCCAGAAGAGTTTTATTTTGGCGTTCAGCGATTTGGCATCGTCCAACTGGCCAGGACGCAACTGTGTGAATGAGCTGTAAGAGCAGAGGTGCGAGAATTTGTCCAAGTTGTTCAAACCAATGCTCAATGCCTGGTTGCCGCCACGCGAGAATCCGCCAATGGCGCGGTGAGCGGCATCGTTGATTGTGCGGTAGTTCTTCTCAACAAACGGCATAAGGTAGTCGAGGAAATCCTTGCCAAACATATCGAACTGCATAGCGGGTGTGTCGCCCTCGCCGGCAATGCGGTTGGGGTTGCCGTAGGGCAGAACAATAATCATCTCTTTGGCCCTGCCGGCGGCAATCAGGTTGTCAAGAATCAGATTCATTTTGCCCACCTTGAAATATACCTCTTCGGTGTCGGTTGTGCCGCTGATAAGGTACATTACCGGGTAGCTTGCGTTCTTGCCGTTGTAGTAGGTAGGCGGAACATAAACGATTGCTTTGCAGTAAGTTCTGGCTGCATCCGACCAGTAAGTTACATACTCAACGCTGCCGTGAGGAACGTTTTTGAGCGCGTGGGGCAGGTTGAAGTCTCCGCGCATATCCAGAAGGCTGTTTTTGAAGCCCTCGTTGGGGAACCATTCGGCGTTCTGCGGGTCCATAACCTGCATACCGTCAACAATAAAGCAGTAGGGGTAAATGTCGGGTGTGGTGGGGCCGAGGGTGATAGTCCAAACGCCCTTGTCGTCCTTCTTCATCTCGTGGCGACCAGCAAACTGAACATCAACTTCCACTTTCTGCGCGGTGTTGTTTCTGTAATTGAATGTCACGGTGTTGTCTTTGTTGACAACCGGCGACTGTACCTGCGGTGCACCAGGCTGCGCCGAAATTTGCAATGCCATTGCGCATATCGCAGCCAGCATTGCCGATTTTTTTAGAATGTGAATCATAATAAATTGTAGTTTAGTGTACTATGTGATTTAAAAATACTTGCTTCAATTTGTTTCAAATGTATTCTATTTTTTTGAGTATAGTTCATCAATGTACGTCATAAAGCGGTCGCTGAATACGTGCATTCCTTCGCTTTCGGCTATGCTGTTGTAGAGTTTCACAAACTCGATAGGATTGTAGAAACTGTCTAGCATTTTTGCTTTCAGTCCGTTTTTTACCATAAGTTGCGAAATGTGGTATCCAACAGGATGCGCGTTTCTTTTGATTAAAGATAAAATCTGCTCTTGGTATGTGTCGTATGGCATTGTTCCATCAAGATGGGCTAAAGTCAGAGAATCGAGCCTTGAAAGCCAATCAGAACAGTTGGCAACGGTTTCAAGATACATTTTTTCAAGGTCGATGGGGTATCCAATTTCGGTAAGTGTTTTTGCAGAGTATTCGCTTCCCTTTTTATTGATTAGGTCGGCAATGCCTTCATCTTGAATACGGTCGAGTGTATAAAGCAGTGCATTGCTATATATGATTTTTACTTTTTTTAAATGAAACCGATATGCGTGGAATATTTCGTGAGCAAACGTGCCGACTATTCGTTGCGGATTCTGATAAAAATAGTTGAAATCCAACATAATGGAATTTCCTATAGCATAGCCGTCGGGACCATTGAAGAAGAAATAGATGTCAGGAACAGTTAAGAACGAATCGTTCACGGCTGGCATAAAATCGCGGAACTGACGAATTGCTTGCGCTTTAAGTTCCTCAAAATCATACGATTGACGGACATTTTTCACATCATCGTAGTTTTTTGCCAAACTGACACAATTACGTAGCAGCAACTTAAGGTTATAATCGTCATCGCTTAATGAATATGGCGCCGCTAAAAGACTGTCACACAATGCTTTGTTTTCAGACAAAAAAGTCAGTTCCATCGCTTCTCGTATATCTTTACAATCACTTTGGTTTATTTTTAGCTTTTGGTAAGCAGCGGTCTTGTACAACTTTTTCCAATCTGACTTTTTAACATTTTTGTTTTGTGATAATTTGTCCGCAATCTTGAAGAACGTGTCAATCGATTTGAAATCAACCGTTTGTGCCGAGATGCTTGTTGTTGTAAAAATGCAAAATAAGGTCAATGCGGCAATAGCCGTTGTTTTGAAATAGTTTGTGTTCATAAGGTATTAAATTTCAATTTTTTGTTATTGCTTAACTATTTGTTGCGAATCGGCTGTAGGCAACCACATAAATTGCTTCGCTTTTACAAATTGATAGGTGTAAAAATACACTAATTAATTAGATGCCGAACAATGTTCGGCGTTTTCTGTACTTACAGTGGTTAATTGCAAATTCATATTTCAATATATTTGCGGCTTAAAACAAAAACAGATATGGCACAAGTTCAGACACCATCGATACCAAAAGGAACGCGCGATTTCGGGCCTGCCGAAATGATTAAGCGCAACTACATTTTCGACACCATCAAAAGCGTGTTCAAACTCTATGGTTTTCAGCAGATTGAGACACCCGCAACCGAGAACCTGTCAACCTTGATGGGCAAATACGGCGAGGAGGGCGACAAGTTGCTTTTCAAGATTCTGAACTCGGGCGATTACCTGAACAGCGTTGATGCCGATTTGCTGCAAAGCAAAGATTCAGTGAAGGTTACCAACAAGATTTCGGAGAAAGGTCTGCGCTACGACCTTACGGTGCCGTTTGCGCGTTTTGTAGTGCAGCACCGCAACGATCTTCAGTTCCCCTTCAAACGCTATCAGATTCAGCCCGTATGGCGTGCCGACAAGCCCCAAAAAGGTCGTTACCGCGAGTTCTACCAGTGCGATGTTGACATTGTGGGCAGCGACTCGCTGATGAACGAAGTAGAACTGATTCAGATAGTTAACGATGTTTATCAGCGGTTGGGAATCCGCGTGGCGTTGAAAATCAACAACCGCAAGATTCTGGCAGGAATTGCCGAGGCCATCGGTGCTCCCGACAAGATGACCGACATCACAGTGGCTATCGACAAACTCGATAAGATTGGCATTGAGAATGTCAACAAAGAGTTGGCTGACAAAGGATTGAGCGAAGATTCAATAGCTCGTTTGCAACCGATTCTTGCTTTGAGCGGCGACAACCGCCAAAAACTTGCGCAAATTTCCAATGTACTGAAAGACAGCGAAGTGGGACAGAAGGGTATTCTTGAGTTGCAAACCATTTTCGATGCTGTTGAGCCGCTTGGTCTGCCAACACAAATCGACCTTGACCTGACGCTGGCCCGCGGTCTGAACTACTACACTGGCGCCATCTTCGAGGTTAAGGCTCTCGATGTGCAGATTGGCTCAATCACCGGCGGCGGCCGCTACGATGACCTGACAGGAATCTTCGGAATGCCGGGCGTTTCAGGTGTTGGCATCTCGTTCGGTGCCGACCGTATCTATGACGTGCTCGACCAGCTCAATCTCTACCCGAAATCGGCAACAGAGCAGACTCGTTTGCTGTTTGTTACTTTTGGCGAAGCCGAGCAGCAATGGTGCCTTCCTGTGGTTGCAAAAATGCGCGCAGCCGGCATCAGCACAGAGCTTTATCCCGAGCCTGCAAAGATGAAGAAGCAGATGTCGTACGCCAACGGACGCAACATTCCGTTTGTGGCTGTGGTGGGCGAGAACGAGGTCAAAGAGGGTAAAGTGATGCTGAAAAATATGGAAACCGGCGAGCAGCAACAACTTACACCTGACGAGGTTGTGAATTATTTGAAAAGGTGAGTGGGAAGAGTTAAGAGTTTAGAAGGTTGAGGAAGTTGAGTTTAACGGGATTACAAGTTGAATCAAAAATCCTAAATCTTAACTCCTAAATTACGAAATCTGCCCCCAGTCAAACTCGTAACGCCAGCGGCGCTTTATTTCTGCGTTCAAAATAGCATTGTCGCGGTCTTCAAGGTTAGGGTCTTCCTCCAAAATTCTGATAGCTTCGTTTCGCGCCATCATCAGTATCTGGTTGTCTTTACCCAAATCGGCTATTTTCAAGTCAATGGCGATGCCGCTTTGTTGCGTGCCCTCAATATCGCCTGGACCACGTAGCTTCAGGTCGGCTTCTGCTATCTCGAAACCGTCGTTGGTTTCAACCATAGTTTGGATTCGCTTGCGCGCGTCGGAAGTCAGTTTGTTGCCTGTCATCAGAATACAGTACGACTGGTCGGCACCACGCCCCACACGACCGCGCAGCTGGTGCAACTGGCTCAAGCCGAAGCGTTCGGCATTCTCAATAACCATAACCGAAGCGTTGGGAACATTCACACCAACTTCAATCACTGTTGTGGCAATCATTATGTTGGTTATGCCTTTGGCAAAGTAGCTCATCGACAGCTCTTTATCCGCAGCTTTCATCCGTCCATGGACAACGCTTATGGAGTACTGTGGCGGCGGAAAGGCGCGCGATATGCCCTCGACACCGTCTTCGAGATATTTCAAATCTGACGCTTCGGGCTCACTTATAAGCGGATAAACGATATAAACCTGACGTCCCAGTTGCAGTTGCTGACGCAGGAAAGCAAACATTGTCAAACGGTTTGAGTCATAATAGTGAATGGTTTTTATTGGTTTCCGTCCGGGTGGCAGTTCGTCTATAACCGACACATCGAGGTCGCCGTACAATGTCATTGCTAAAGTGCGCGGAATGGGAGTGGCGGTCATAACCAGCACATGTGGCGGTATATAATTTTTAGACCACAGCTTGGCTCGTTGCGCCACGCCAAAGCGATGCTGTTCGTCGATGATAACAAGCCCAAGATGCGAAAATGACACGCGGTCCTCAATCAGAGCATGTGTGCCAATCAGTATCTTAAGCCGGTTTTCTGCCAGGTCGGCTAGCATCTGATTGCGAACCGACGGCTTTGTGGAGCCGGTGAGCAGCCCGACTTCGATTCCAAGCGGCGCAAGCATATCGCAAAACGTCTTGTAGTGCTGCTGCGCCAGAATTTCGGTTGGTGCCATAAGGCACGACTGGAAGCCGTTGTCCAATGCCAATAGCATCGACATCATGGCTACAAGCGTCTTGCCGCTGCCCACATCGCCTTGCAGTAGGCGGTTCATCTGCAGGCCCGTGTTGGTGTCTTGACGTATCTCGCGCAGCACGCGTTTCTGGGCGTTTGTCAGTTCAAAAGTGAGATGCTGTTTGTAGAAAGTATTGAAATAGTGCCCCACGGTCGCAAAGCGGTGTCCGCCGTTGGCGCGCGCCTTTATTCCTTTTAATCTTAGCAGTTTAAGCTGAATATAGAACAATTCCTCAAATTTCAGCCGGAACTGCGCTCGCTGCAAATCGTACTGGTCTTTAGGAAAATGCACGTCTTGCAAGGCTGTTTTCAGTGACGGCATATTCAGTTTGTCGAGCAGGCTCTTGGGCAGCGTCTCAGGAATTGTCGCATTCTTAAACTGTTCATACAGACTGAATTGTATCTGATAAATCGTCTTTGTGGTTATCTGCCGATTCTTCATCTTCTCCGATGTGTTGTAAAGCGGTTGCAGCACAAATTCGGCTTTGGCTTGATGCTTGGCGGCCTCCTCAATATCGGGGTGGACAATGTTTATCTGGTGGTTGAACTCCGACGGACGGCCGAAAACCACATATTCGACATCGCGCAGGAGCTTGTCTTTTATCCATTTTATGCCCTGAAACCAGACTAGCGGAATGCTGCCCGTTTCATCGGCAAACCAGACTACAAAGCGCTGGTGTCTGGGGTCGCCCACAAGTTCGGATTTTGTTATCCGGCCTTTTATCTGAACCCAGCCCATATCCTCATTGAGCGTGTTGATAGGGTGGAAGCGGGTGCGGTCAAGGTATCGGTAGGGAAAATAGTAGATGAGGTCGCCGTAGGTTTTTATGCCGAGCTCATCGGCCAAAACCAATGCCCGTTGCGGCCCGACGCCTTTCAGATATTTTATGTCCGAATCGAAAAAACTTGACATAGCCCATTTTTGTTCGCTTTCAAAAATGGCAATTTTTTGCGGCTATGCAAAAATAATAGCGCCGGGTATCGCTACCTGACGCTATGAACTTGAAAAAACTACTATTGTTTAAACTAGTATCTTAGATGAAAAAAACTGTTTTACTTGTAGTTATCATTCCTTCTCCACATCCAAATCCACCGCAATCTCCTCCTCGGTTTCGGGGGTTGATTCGGAGCGGTAGAGTTTGATATAGAGCAGCAGTGCGGTCATAAAATAGACGCCAGTCTGCACCCAAAGGGCAATATACTCGGTTTTGACATCGGGCAGGAGGGCGCCAGAGTTGGTCATCCTCACGAAGCCGTTTATTCCAAAGGTCGACGGGAAAATGTAAGACACATATTTCCAGAATGTTGGAATGCTGCAAGCGGGCCACGAAATGCCCGAAATGAACAGCAGCGGCACCGATATGAAGACGAACAGCAGAAAGCACGATTCGCGGTCGTTGACAAATGTCGACAGGCTGATTGCGAAGAACACTGAGGCCAGCAGGAACGGAATGACAAACATCGCCAGGTCGAAGAAGTTCCACAACTGGTTGAATCCGAACAATTTCGGCACAATGCACAAAACGTAGAACGAAATCAGGCAATAGAAAATGAAGTAGGCGAGGCCTTTGCCTGTGAGCACGTCGATTGGGCTGCCGTAGTGCTCTGACAGTTGCAGGTGCTTGTGGCGGCGGCGCTCACGCTCGGTTCCTGCCATCATTGTTATGCCCAAAACCAGTGTCTGCTGAAGCAGAAGCATCAGCACGGCAGGTAGTATGAACGTTGAAAAGCCGTTTTGCGAGTTGAACATCGGAACGTAATCATACTCAATTGGTTGCACGGCCACTTCCTTCTCGCGGTCGCTCAAGCCCGACAGCCGCACGGCCTTAATCTCTTTGTTCATATCGAGCGAGACCTCGGTGCAGGCGCTCAAGAGCGATTTGTAGTAGAGCAGGCCGCTCATATCGGCGTAAATGCTCACCTGCGTCTGCCGACCTTCGGCAATATCTTTGTTGAAATCGGCGGGAATCCAAATGACGCCGTAAGCGTTGTGGTTCTTAATCTGCAACTTAGCCGCCTCAATATCACTGCAGTGGTCGATAATCTGAATATCAGGCGAGGCATCGACATTGCGGATAAACTCTCGGCTCAAGGCCGAATGACTGTCATCGACAACCACTGCTGGCACTTCTCTAACCACCTCTCTACTATACAGATACATATAAAGAAGAGGGTAGAGGAACGGCACTACCAGGAAGAAAACCAGCACGCCATCGTCGACGATAAACTTGCGGGTTTCGGCGTTCCAAACATTTATGACATTCTTTATAAAACTCATAGTCAAGTGGTTATGGAAGATATTCGTAATTCAGCATCGAATGTTTGAGTCGGTGCATATCGGTCAACGGCAACAGAATGAATATCAGCAATATGGCATAGTATTGCGCTGAATATTGCAGCGACCATCCGTTGAGCGCCTGGTCGACGTATATCAGAAAATAGTATCGCAGAGGGAACATCGCCGAAAGGCTCTGAATGGCTGGCGGCATTGCCATCACGGGGAACGAAAAGCCGCAGATTGGGAACGACAACACGCCCCACAGCGTGGCCAGACTCAGCGACCACCGCAGCGACGGTATTAGTCCGCAAATGAACAGCGCCAGATTCTGCGAGGCCAGCACAAACATCAGTCCCAGCAACAGCATATGCCACATAGCGCCGTTGAGCGGGAAGTTGAGCAGTTTGTAGAGATAAATCTGCGCGAAGACTATCATCAGTGTGAAAATGACGGTGTGCGGCAGCAGTTTGCCAAAGAGCGCAAGCCAGGTGCGGCCGCCCGCGAGTTCAATCCATTGGCGGCCAGTGCCGTCTTTCAGTTC
>JAFZWI010000031.1 GCA_017617355.1 Salinivirgaceae bacterium
ATTCATTCGCGCATAAAAAAAGGGTAAGCAACTTATATCGCACCGCTACAACCACCTACCCTTGCTTCCTTCCAGACCTGGGGGAGTTCAGCAGGAGCTGGTCGTATAAGACTTACCCGCGGCAAAAGTAGAAATAATTTGTTTTGGTGCAACATTCCTCGAAATACAAATAATGAAACCGATTGCATAAAAAGTTGCGCAAACCGAAATTTGTCGTACTTTCGCAATCTGTAAATTAACGCTGACACTGACGCAGACACAAAAAACGTAAAATATTTAAACTAAACACTTAACACTAAACACTAAACTTTAATTATGACCACAAATCAGAAAATGACCAATTTCAGGTGGGCGATATGCGGCCTGCTGTTTTTGGCAACCACGGTCAACTACCTCGACCGCCAGGTGCTTTCACTCACGTGGAAGGATTTTATCGCTCTCGATTTCCATTGGAACGATAACGATTATGGCAACATAACCGCCACATTCTCAATCTTCTACGCATTCATATCGCTGTTTGCGGGCAAATTCATCGACTGGATGGGCACAAAAAAAGGCTACATCTGGGCCATTGTCATCTGGTCGTTTGGCGCCTGTCTGCACGCGGCTTGCGGTTGGGCCACAATGCGGCTCACTGGCATTGCTGACATTGAAGCGTTGCGTGCCGTCACAAAAGGTTCTGAATTGGCGTTAACAATCTCAACCATAAGTGTTTGGTTATTCCTTGCCTGCCGCATAATTCTTGCCACTGGCGAGTCGGGCAACTTCCCCGCAGCCATCAAGGTTACGGCGGAATATTTCCCGAAAAAGGACCGCGCCTACGCCACATCAATCTTTAATGCTGGCGCCTCGGTGGGTGCGCTTGCCGCCCCGCTGACAATTCCGATTCTGGCTAAACATATGGGCTGGGAAATGGCGTTCATCGTGATTGGTGCCATTGGTTTTGTATGGGCTGGCGCGTGGTTGTTCCTCTATTCGGCACCTTCGCAGAACAAGTTTGTGAACGAAGCGGAACTTGCTTATATTGAGTCGGATAAAGAAGAAACTGCCGAAAAAACAGTATCGGCAAGCACCGCCGACGAACCGAAATTCTCAATTCTCGACTGCTTCAAATACCGTCAGACGTGGGCGTTCATCGTTGGCAAACTAATGACCGACGGTGTGTGGTGGTTCTTCCTCTTCTGGGCGCCCGCCTATTTTTCCGAACTGGGTTACCCTTCGTCGTCGGGAATGGGACAGCTGCTCATTTTTGTACTCTATCTGATTGTAACTGTGGTATCTATATATGGCGGATATCTACCGAAACTGTTTGTCGAAAAAATGGGAATGCACCCCTACGCAGGACGTATGCGGGCAATGTTGATTTTCGCCTTTCTGCCGATATTTGCAATGTTCGCGCAGCCGCTGGCAGGCATCTCGCCGTGGTGGCCGTGCGTCATCATCGGCTTGGCTGGCGCAGGGCATCAGGCTTGGTCGGCTAACCTCTACTCAACCATTGGCGATATGTTCCCGAAATCGGCCATAGCCACCATAACTGGCATCGGCACAATGTTTGGCGGCCTCTGCTCGTTTGCCATCAACAAGGGCTCTGGAATGCTGTTCACCCACGCCGAAGAACTTGGCGACGCGTTCACCTTCTTTGGCGCCACAGGCAAACCCGCGGGCTATATGATTGTGTTCTGCTACTGCGCCGTGGCCTACCTGCTTGCGTGGACGATTATGAAGGTGCTTGTGCCTAAGTATAAACCGATAATTAAATAAATGGTATTGGGTGTTGGGTATTGGGTGTTGGATTAAGGACAAATAGGTTCAAAATTATGGGTAAAATAAATTCTTACAAAGATTTAGAAGTTTGGAATTTGTCTATGGATTTGGCAAAAGTCATTCATATACTTTTGAAAGATTTTCCAAAAGAAGAATTGTATGTGCTCAACTCACAAATCCGACGCAGCGCAATATCAGTACCATCAAACATTGCTGAAGGTTTTGGTCGAGACAGTCTGAACGATTATTGCCACTTTTTGCAGATAGCACGCGGTTCGCTTTTTGAGTTGGAAACACAAGTTCAACTTGCCGCTTCCTTTCAATACATATCGGATACCGACAAAAATACGATTTCCGCACAGTGTCAAGTTATAGGTAGAAAACTTAACAATCTGATTAGCAAACTTAAAGATTCGGCCAAAAACAAGTCGAACCAAAATGAAACACCTAACACCTGACACCCAACACCTAACACCAAAAACAAAGAGATATGAAAACTTTCATTACTGATAATTTCTTGCTGAAGACGAAAACGGCGCAGGAACTCTATCACAATTTTGCTAAAAATCAGCCGATTATCGATTATCACTCGCATTTGATTCCGCAACAGATAGCCGAAAATCGGAAGTTCGACAATATTGCGCAGATTTGGCTCTCAGGCGACCACTACAAGTGGCGGGCAATGCGCGCCAACGGCATCAACGAGCGATTTGTGACGGGCAACGCCACCGACCGCGAGAAGTTCGACGCGTGGGCGCAGACGGTTCCTTACACGCTGCGGAACCCGCTCTACCACTGGACTCACCTCGAGTTGAAACTCTACTTCGGCATCGACACGCTGCTCAATCCCGAATCGGCCGACGAGATTTGGAATCGTACGTCGGAAATGCTCAAGTCGGACGAGTTCAGCGTTTGGGGAATGCTGCGGAAAATGAACGTTGAGACGGCTTGCACCACCGACGACCCGATTGACAACCTGCAATATCACAAGCAAATAGCCGCATCGGACTGTCCTGCGAAGATTCTGCCAACCTGGCGTCCCGACAAGGCCGCCGACGTGACCAACGCCGCAGCCTGGAACGCCTACATCGACCGTTTGGCCGAAGTGTCGGGCATCGAGATAAACAGTTTCAAAGCGTTGTTTGACGCGCTCGACCGCCGCATCGACTATTTCCACTCAGTTGGTTGCCGATTGGCCGACTTCGGTCTCGACTTCCTCTATTCCGAAGATTACACCGACGCTAAAATTGAAGCCATATTCACGAAAGTGAGAAGCGGCAAGGAATTGACTGCCAACGAGATATTGAAATTCCGCTCGGCGGCGCTTTATCGCTTTGCGCTGCAAGTTCACGCCAAAGGCTGGGCGCAACAGTTCCACGCAGGGCCCGTGCGCAACAACAACACGCGGCTGCTCACCACTCTCGGCCCCGACACGGGTTTCGACTCAATCGGCGATTTCTCGCAAGCCTTGAGTATGAGCAAGTTCCTCAACCGTCTCGACTCGACCAACCAACTTGCAAAAACCATCTTGTACAATATCAATCCTGCTGACAATGAAGTGTTTGCTACAATGATTGGCAATTTTCAGGACG
>JAFZWI010000032.1 GCA_017617355.1 Salinivirgaceae bacterium
AATAGTTATCAAAGCGATTTAATGAAAGCAGCAATAACAACAGCTGCAAAGCCCAGGAAGATGACTGATGTTACGATGTTCGAGATGCAACGCCAGCGGTCAATCCAAACCTTGTTGTTCCAGCCTATGGTCTGAAGTGCGCTCCAGAAGCCGTGTCCCAGGTGGAACCAGATGGCCACGAACCAAACTAAATAAAGGATTACAACGGGCAGCTTACCGAACCAGTAGTTCATCCAACCTGCGCCGTCGGCAACGCCAAACTGGTTGCCGGTGATGCCTGCAATCTCTGCAAACTGCATCTTGTACCAGAACTGGCTGAAGTGGATGCCAAGACCCACCAACACAATGATTCCGAGAACCAGCATATTCTGCGAAGCCCACTCAACAGCGGCGGGTTTCTCCTGGCAAGCGTATCTTTCAACGCCGCGAGCCTTGCGGTTCTGGATAGTCAGGATGAAGGCATACACAATGTGGAAAACAAATCCCGCAGCCAGAACAAGCGTTCCAGCCAAGGCGTACCAGTTGGCGCCAAGGAATTCGCACACGGCATTGTAAGCCTCACCACTAAAAATTGCCACCACATTCATCGACATATGGAATAGCAAAAACAGAACAAGGAAAAGACCTGATATGCTCATTATCAGCTTCTTTCCGATTGATGACAAACAAGAATTACTCATAGTCTGATTTTTTAATTAAATGTCAGTTAAAATTTGGGCAAAGCTAACAATTTTCGGTTGCTAAAAACAGCCGTTTCTGCAAAAAACACGGCATTTGGATGTTAAAATTTCAACCGTATAATCACTTTAATTAAAATGAATTGATTTACAGCGAAATGTTATATGGACGTTCAAACATAACCCATAAATAGATTGACACATATTATATATATGTGAATCGGCGAGGGGAAGGGAAATGTCCTAATTATTTGCTGTTTCGTCAGCCAGCTTCGGGAATTTGATTTTAGCTTTTACCACATATGAGTCAGGATACAAGCCTTTTATCTTGTGGTAGAACGCATTGGCTTCGCCTTTGCTGCGGAAATCACCAACGCACATTTTAAAGTACGGAGCTTTATATTCGGTATAGATTTGCGCATTGTCGAAATCGGGGAAGTTGCGCAGAAATTGCTGGCTGATGCTGAGCATTGTGGCGCGTGCGTTCTGGCCTGAACCTGAAAAAATTTGCACGCGGTAGCCGTTCATACCATCGCGTTTATTGGCATCAGCAAAAATGTCAACCATTTTATAGAGTTTTGTGTCTTGCAAAACCGATATTTTCCCATAGCCGTCGTGCTGCTCGTTCAACTGAAGAAACAAGTCGTTTGTTTGGGCTTTGGCGCACAAACCTGAAAAAATCAGCATTGCTGCAAACAATAAACGTGACATAAATTTTGTTTTTCTGCGCAAAGATAGTAATAATTGGCTTACTCATTATTTTTTCGAATTACATTTGCCATCGCTTGCATTGTAATTTAAATTCAGAAAAATGTCAGAAAACAAAAAAACAGCTACTCCGTTATCGGCTTTAGGCGAATTCGGGTTGATTGACAAACTCACCAAACCGTTCAAAATCAGCAATCCGTCAACAGTTAAAGGTGTTGGCGACGATGCCGCAATCATAAAATCTGAAGGGAAAGACATTCTTGTCACTACCGATTTGCTGGCCGAAGGCATTCATTTCGATTTGGTTTATACCCCATTGCAACACCTTGGATATAAAGCCGTAGTAGTCAATTTGTCAGATATTTACGCTATGGGAGGAACACCCAGACAGATAACTGTGTCGCTTGCGGTGTCATCAAAATTTTCGGTTGAGGCGCTTGAACAGCTTTACGACGGTATCCGCCGGGCGTGCGAGCGTTATGATGTTGACCTGATTGGAGGCGACACTACCAGTTCGCTTACCGGACTTGTTATCAGCATTACGGCTGTAGGGCAGATAGATAGTGGTGCGGCAGTGATGCGCAATGGAGCAAAGGTCGGCGACTTGGTTTGTGTATCAGGTGATTTGGGCGGTGCATACGCTGGATTACAGATACTTAAACGTGAACGCGAGGTGTATATGGTGAATCCGACATCGCAACCTGACCTCACAAAATACGATTATGTTATTGGCCGTCAGTTGAAACCTGAGGCTCGCCGCGATGTTATCAATCGTATGAAGGAAACAGGTTTAACACCAACCGCGATGATTGACATAAGCGACGGACTTTCGTCGGAATTGTTGCATATCTGCAAGCAATCAGGCTGCGGAGTAAAGATTTATGAGAGCAAATTGCCGGTTGACGAACAGACGGAGACTGTTGCCAACGAACTGCATATGGACTCGACGCTGATTGCTATGAACGGAGGTGAGGACTATGAGTTGTTGTTCACCATTCCTGCCGAACAGGTTGAAATAGCGGGAAACATGCCTGAAATATCAATCATCGGGCAGATAACCAACGAACCGGGAGTTTATACTCTTATGGGACGTGTGGCTGGCAGTACTCGCATTTCGGCGCAAGGTTGGGAGAGTGGCTTTTGAAAAGTTATATATTTGCGCATAAAAATATTGCATAATGTTTGAATTAGGACGAATTGGAATCATTGGCGGCGGCAGTTGGGCTACCGCTATCGCTAAAATCATAGAGGAAAATCCGCAACCTCTGAATTGGTATATACACGCGCCTGAAGCTGTTGAGCATATGAAGAAGAACGGCAACAACCCGTTGTATCTCAGCTCGGTGCAATTCGACACTAAAAATCTGAACTTGACATCTGACATAAACGAAGTGGTTCGCAACAGCGACACCATTTTGTTTGTAACCCCGTCGGCATATCTGAAATCGACAATGGAACCGCTTACAGAGTCGCTCAGCGAAAAAACGGTGGTTTCGGCTATCAAGGGCATTGTGCCAGGCGACAACCTACTTGTTGGCGACTATCTTCACAAGATGCACAAGGTGCCTTATAACAACATCGGTATAATAACCGGTCCGTGCCACGCCGAGGAAATTGCGCTGGAGCGCCTCTCATACATAACAATAGCTTTTACTGAAGAGGATAAAGCCGAAGCTGTGGCCGCCAAGATGCGCAACCGCTACGTGCGCACAATCATTTCCGATGATATTCTGGGAACCGAATATGCCGCTGTGTTGAAAAACATATACGCCCTTGCCGCAGGTGTCTGCCTGAGTCTAGGTTATGGCGATAATTTCCTCGCAGTGCTAATTTCCAATGCAATACGCGAGATGAAACGTTTCACCGATTGCGTCTATCCAATCAACCGCGACATAAAGGACAGCGCCTACCTTGGCGACTTGCTGGTAACTGCCTATTCGCAATTCAGCCGTAACCGCTATTTCGGTACAATGATTGGTAAAGGTTATTCGGTGGAACATATTAAGAATGAAATGAATATGGTGGCCGAAGGCTATTATGCGTCGAAGTGTATTCACGAGATTAACAAGAAACACAACGTGAATATGCCTATTTCGGAAAGCATCTATTCAATTTTGTACGAAGGAAAGTCTCCAAAACAGACAATCAAAGAGTTAACAGAACAACTATCATAAATTATTTAAACTATGTCAGAAAATCTGAAGGTTGATTATTCAAAAACCTTAAACTTCATCAGTAATGCCGATATTTTGGCATACAAGGATGCTGTAAAACAAAATATCACAACACTTTATAAGGGAACTGGCAAGGGTAGCGACTTCCTGGGCTGGGTAAACTTGCCGTCATCGATTAGCGCAAATGAACTGAACGACATAAAAGCAACAGCCAAACAGTTAGGCGAATTGTGCGAGGTGGTTGTTGTAATTGGCATCGGTGGCTCATACCTTGGCGCAAAAGCTGTAATTGATGCGTTGTCAGACAATTTTGCACAACTTAAGCCGCGCAAGAATCCGCTTGTGATTTTTGCAGGACAAAATATCAGCGAGGATTATCTGACTGAATTGCAATCTGTACTGAAAAACCGCAAATGGGGTATCATTGTAATATCGAAATCTGGAACCACAACCGAGCCGGCCATTGCCTTCCGAGTGCTTAAGGCTGACTGCGAGGCTCAATTTGGCAAGGCTGAATCTGTGAAACGCATTGTTGCAATAACCGATGCCAAGAAAGGCGCACTGCGCACTTTGGCAAATCAAGAAGGCTACAAGACATACGTCATTCCTGACAATGTTGGCGGACGCTTCAGCGTGCTCACTCCGGTAGGTCTTCTTCCGATAGCCGTTGCCGGATTTGACATTGACCAGCTGGTGAAAGGTGCTGCCGATATGGAGAAATCAACAACAGCTGACATCGAATTTGAGAAAAATCCTGCAGCCGTTTATGCGGCAACCCGCAACGCTCTTTATCGCAAGGGAAAAGGCATCGAGATAACAGCCAATTACAACCCCAAACTGCACTATTTTGCTGAGTGGTGGAAACAACTTTATGGCGAAAGCGAAGGCAAGGAGCTGAAAGGTATTTTCCCTGCAAGTGTCGATTTCACATCAGACCTGCACAGTATGGGACAGTACATTCAGCAAGGCCAGCGCTGTCTGTTCGAGACTGTTATTTCGATTGACAAGCCGAACTCAAGTCTGCAGATTTCATCCGACGAAAAGAACCTTGACGGTTTGAATTTCCTTGCCGGCAAGCACATCGACGAGGTGAACAAAATGGCCGAGTTGGGCACCATTCTGGCGCATGTGGACGGCGGAGTGCCAAACATCCGTGTGTCAATACCGCAACTCAACGCCTACTATCTTGGTCAACTGATTTATTTCTACGAGATTGCGTGTGGCATTTCCGGCTATTTGCTCGATGTCAATCCGTTTGACCAGCCAGGCGTTGAGGCGTACAAGAAGAATATGTTCGCTTTGCTCGACAAGCCCGGTTATGAGGCTGAATCAAAAGCAATTAAAGAGAAACTGAAATGAGTAAGAATCTCATTCGCGCATCGGTTTGTGCATTATTGTTGACAGCCTGCCATACAGAACCGGCTGTTGAACATTACATTAATGTGTCGGGCGAGATTGCTGGCGCACAAGGCAAGTATTTGAAAATTATCGACATGACACAAATGGGGCTTAAGCCCGATTCTATTCTTATTGACGAGAATGGACAGTTCGGGTTCAGCCAGAAAAGTGTTGAGCCTAAGGATTTTGTGCTTTACATCGAGCCTGAAAACAATATCCGCCTTCTGCCGTGTCTCGATGAGAGTGTTGTTGTGTCGGCATCTTATCCGAATCTTGTTGAAAGTTACAATGTTAGCGGCTCTGCAGAGTCGGAACGGCTGAGCGCGTTGCTGAAGCAACATCACCTTTGCAACTATGTGCTCGACACGCTCAATCATTATTATATGGCCAATCAGCTGAGCCGCAATCTGAACAAGATAATCGAAAGCGTAAGGCAGCAGTCCGATTCGGTTTTGAAAGCTGACCGTCAGATGCACGAGCAGTTTATCCGTCAGCAACCAGGCTCTTTGGCAAGTTATGTAGCCTTGTCGTCAAAACTGGGATTGCGCACCAATCTATTTGATATTGAGAAGGATTACGAATTCTTCGAAATGGTTGATACCGCATTGATGAATCGCTACGACACCATAGCTATAACCACTATGCTCGACCGCTATGTGAAACAGGCAAAAGCCGTCAGTGTGATGCGGCCTAAGCGCGGCGGTGGCATAGCCGTTGGCGACACAATGCCTGATTTGGCAATGCCAAACCCATACGGCGATACTATCCGGTTGTCGAAGTTGGCAGGCAAATATGTGCTGGTGAACTTCTGGGGCAGCTGGTGCCGTCCGTGCCGCGAACAGCACGTTGAGTTGCGTAGAGTCTTCCGCGCCTATCGCAATCGCGGGTTCGACATCTACTCCGTGGCGCTTGAGCGCAGCCTTGATGACTGGAAAAACACAATACGAGAGGACAGGCTTATTTGGATAAACCACGTGAGCGAGTTGAACTATATGGACAGTCGTGCCGCACGGCAGCTTGGAGTGGAGTCGGTTCCGTTCAATGTCTTGATTGACGGCAACCGTGTGGTGATAGCTAAAAATCTCACTCCGTCGGAATTAAATACAAAACTTGCCGAACTTATTAAGTAAAAGTTGTGCCACGGGTTTATTTTGCATCAGATGTTCATTTGGGATTTCCTAATCCCGAGCAGTCGCAATGGCGCGAGCATCTCTTTGTGAACTGGCTCGATTCTATTAAAAACGATGCCACCGATTTGTATCTGGTAGGTGATATTTTTGATTTTTGGTACGAGTATAAATATGTGATACCCAAAGGCTTTGTGCGCACGCTTGGCAAACTCGCCGAACTTGTCGACCTTGGTGTCAAGGTTCATTTCTTCACCGGTAACCACGATGTATGGGCGTTCAGCTATCTGCACGACGAGATTGGCGCCACACTTCATTTTGAACCGTTTTCAACTGAGATAGCCGGAAAGAAATTCCATATAGCTCACGGCGACGGACTAGGCCCTGGCGAATGGTCGTATAAACTGTTGTTGGGAATTTTTCATAGCAAAGTGGCGCAGTTCCTTTTCTCAACATTTCTGCATCCCAATCTTGCAATGCGCTTTGGCCACTCGTGGTCAAACTCAAGCCGAAACGGCAAGGGACTTGTGGCTCCGCCTTATATGGGCGATGACAAGGAACACATATATATGTATGCCAAAGAATTGGCATCGAAAGAGCATTTCGACTATATGATTTTCGGGCATCGGCATATAATTGTTGAGAAAGAAATTGAGCCCGACACGCACTTTGTGATGCTTGGCGACTGGCTCACACACTTCAGCTACGGAGTTTTCGACGGCGAAAAATTTGAAATCAGATGCCTCGAAATTGATAAAACAGACAAAAAGTGAATATATTTACACTCAAATTATTAGAAATTTTAAAAACATACAGATATGAATCGCATTTATAAGACTTTATTATTGGCAGTTGCCGTTTTGGGATTGGCCGCTTCGTGCAATAATGCAGGCAACAACAAAGGAAACACACAAAAGAAAACTTTGAATGAGTTGAATGTGGAGGATGTATTTTTTGATGAGCAGAAAGGTCTCATAAACTATAAGATTCCTTCGCCGTTGGAGATGTTTTTGCGTTTGCAGCGCATAAAAGCTCCGTTCAAAATGGAACTTCCAAACAAACCAATCAATTCGCAGCGATATATTACTCAGTACCAGCAAGCTGTGAATATGGGTGTTTACGCATCGGATATGGCTTACTGCTGCATTTTGGGCGATTCGCAAAATACGCTGGTTTACTTCAACATGGTTAAGAATATGTCGGTTGAGGTTGGCCTTTACGAGGGTGTGAACAAGGAACTTGCCGACCGCGTGCTCGACAATCTGTCGGAAAGCGACACACTAATCAGCATTACCGCCGACTCGTATTACGAAGTGGTTAACTATATTGAGGAACAGGGACTTGGCGACATTCAATGCCTTGTTGTAGCTGGCTCATGGATTGAGAGCATCTACTTGTGCCTCAAAACCATTTGCGATTTGAAGATTGACAAGCAGACAATGGAAATTATTGAAGACCACCAGGTTATCCTTGAGAATCTGGCCGAATTGCTTGAGCAGAACAAGCAGGACCGCAATGTTGCGAAATTGCTCGAAGAGATAAAAGCTATTCAAACGGCATACGATGTCAACTATCAGAACGAAGGGAAAATGCTGACACAGAAGCAGTTCTCTGACATTGTGAATGCAGTATCGGATGCTCGCGAAAGAATTATAATGTAATTGTATGATTATGAAGATAATAAACAGAACGTTCGCGGTGGCGTTGGCATCGGTGTTGATTATGTCGTGCCTTGGCGCCAGTGGGCAGAACTGCTCAAAGAAGAAGTTGGCCAGTAACGAACTGAAAGGAAAATTCGATTACAGAGGCCAGTCGCTGTTCCGTCCGTTGAACACGGGCGACTCCATTACTTTGAATGTGGTGCTCTACTCGAAGCAGAATTACCGTCTGTTTGTCGTAGGCGAGCAGAAACTGGGCAACCTCAACTATCAGATTTACGTGCCAAGCAAAAAATTTACCCGCGTAGTGCAAAGTGTTGAGGAAAAGAAAGTTCCAGTCTACAAAAAAGACCCGCTCGGATTTTATCTGTACGACAAGAATGGTCAGAAAGTAAAGATTGGCGAACAGACAATCCAAGACACCATTTGGAGCCGCGAGACCACATCAATCAACGATTTGGTGTTCGACAGCCGCACCTCCGACCAGCAATTCTGGGAGGCTACACCGGTTAAGACTCAGAGCATCACAATTAAAGTGTATGTCGCTCCTGCCGCCAAGAAAGTCGACGGTTGCGTCGGTCTTTATGTAGGTTGCGAGTATTCAAACGCATCACAATTTATTAGATAATAATCATAAATAATCATAAACAGATATGAAACAGTTCTTGCTTAATGTGTTAGCCTCATTTTTGGGGCTGCTGCTCTATTCATTTGTCTCGTTTTTCCTTTTCTTTGGAATGATAGGCATTGCCGCATCAATAGGTGGCGGACAAAAAAATGTGGTGATTAAACCGAATTCTGTACTTCATCTTAATTTCAAATCGGAGATTTCTGACCGCGGCTCAAACAATTCTTTTGATATTTCAACTATGATAAGTGGTTCAGAATCAAGCGCTGGACTTAATGAGATTCTGGAGAGCATAAACCGCGCCAAAACCGACCCGAACATCAAGGGATTGTTTATCGACAACGACAACCTGAATGCCGGATTCGCCACTATCAACGAGATACGCGAGGCCGTGGTCGATTTCAAGGAAAGCGGAAAATTTGTGTATGCTTATGCCGACGATATGTCGCAAGGCAGCTACTACTTGGCTTCGGCAGCCGACAAGATTGTTCTGAATCCGCTTGGCAACCTGACATTTAAGGGGTTGCAGGCAAGCGTAACATATTACAAGGACGCTCTCGACAAATTAGGTGTCGAGATGCAAGTATTCCGACATGGAAAATTCAAAAGCGCCGTCGAGCCATACATTCTTAACAAGATGAGCGATGCCAACCGCTTGCAATACAAGGTTTTGCTGTCGTCGATTTGGAATCAGACGCTCGACAATATTTCGGCTTCGCGCAACATCAGCAAAGAAGAGCTTAACAAGATTGCCGACAGTTTTGCCGCTTTTGAAGTGAATCAGGCACTGAAACTGAACCTTATAGACGGTCTTGACTATCGTGCAGCAATGCTCGACAGCCTTGCTGCAGCAGCCGGAGCAAAAGACGCAGACAATCTGAGTCTTGTGTCGGTAAAAAAATATTCAAAAGCTAAACCAGTCAATTTCAAGCAGAAAGAGAAGATAGCTGTCATCTACGCATCAGGTGAGATTGAGCGTGAGCCCAGCATGTACAGCACCGAAGCCTCGATAACACCGAAGGAATTTGTTGAGGCGTTGCGCAGCGTCAGAACCGATGAGTCGGTAAAAGCTGTTGTGCTGCGCGTGAACTCACCTGGCGGCGACGCCCTCTCGAGCGACATCATCTGGAAAGAGGTAGAGCTGACCAAACAAGTGAAACCAGTTGTTGTGTCAATGGGTGACTATGCTGCTTCGGGCGGCTACTACATCTCGTGCGCCGCCACCAAGATAATTGCCAACCAATCGACGCTGACCGGTTCGATAGGCGTTTTCGGTCTGTACCCAAATGCCGAAAAACTTATCCATGGCAAGCTGGGAATAAACACGGAAGTGGTTAAGACAAACGAACTCAGCGATTTGGGTAGCAATTACAAACCAATATCGGAAGCGGCAGGCAAGGTGATACAAAACTCTGTTGAAACCGTTTACAGCACTTTTGTTGAGCGCGTCAGCAATGGCCGCAATATGTCGCCCGATAGCGTTGATGAAATTGGTCAAGGCCGCGTGTGGAGCGGCTTCGATGCTAAAACTATTGGCTTGGTTGACGATTTTGGCGGCCTGACAAAAGCCATTGAAACAGCCGCTGACATTGCCGGTGTAAGCAACTACGCGCTGGTTGATTATCCAAAGCAGGAAGAAGGCATTGAAGCCATTATGAAAATGCTTGGAGAAGAGGTGCTTGCACGCAAAATCAACAGCTATTTTGGTGAGTTCGGCAAATCGGTTAGCAGTGTCAATTCAATTATCAAATCGCAAGGCGTTCAGGCGCGAATGGAGAATATTGTCACAATACATTGATTATGCTGAAGTATCTGCTGCTGCCATTTTCACTTGTCTACGGAGCGGTGGCAACCATTCGTAACAAGCTGTTCGACTGCCAGATACTGAAATCAAAATCATACACTGAGCCTGTGATTTGTGTCGGAAACCTGACGGTTGGCGGCACGGGCAAAACTCCGCATATTGAGTATCTGGTGCGGCTGCTGGCTGGTAAAAAAGTTGCTGTGGTGAGCCGTGGTTACGGGCGCCGGACAACTGGATACATTGAGGTTGAGGCCGATGCCGATGTGCAAAATGTTGGCGACGAGCCTTTGCAAATCAAACGCAAGTTCCAGCAAATCCGAGTTGTAGTTGATGAGGTGCGCACCCACGCCATTGATGCGCTTTTGAACGGCAGCAATGCTCCCGATGTCTTTTTGCTCGACGACGCCTTTCAGCACCGCCAAGTGAACGCTGGGATGAAGATAGTGCTGGTCGACTATAACCGCCCCATATTCAACGACATGATGATGCCCTCCGGGCGGTTGCGCGAACCGCGGCGCAACATTAGCCGTGCCGACATTGTGGTTGTCACAAAATGCTCCGATACTCTGACTGAAAGTGACCGGCAGCTGTTTTCAAACAGGCTGAAACTCAATAATAACCAACCGGTTTTCTTTACAAAATTCGTTTACGGCCAGCTGCAGCCGTTAAATGGCGCTGAAGAAGCAAAACAGTTGAAAGACACTAGAATAACCGTTGCCACAGGCATAGCGCAACCGCAACGTGTTTACCAATATATTGAAGACCAAGGCGCTGAGGTGACAAAAATAGAGTTCCCCGACCACCATTTCTTTACCGTGGCCGATGTTGCCAATATCAAAAAAGTGTTTCAGAAGTCAGGCTCGCAAATGGTTGTTGTTACCGAGAAGGATGCCATGCGGCTGATAGGCGGCTGTTTGCTTGACGGTTTTGCCGGAATACCGCTCTATTGTCTGCCAATAGAGGTTGCCTTTGCCGACGGGCGGCAAGCGGATTTCAACAAATTGATAGCTGATTTTGTGGCGTGAAGCCCGGTTTGCTAATTTCCGGTTTTACGTTTGGTTATCAATCCCGAGCTGGTGAAGATGCGCTGCGAAATGGCCGGCTCGCCCAGCAGATACAGGTTGCTGCTGCCCGACATCACAATTGACAGTGATTTCTTCACATTCACCGAAACTTCGGCATAACCCGACCCTACAACAACGCAATTGTCGGTTTGCATGTCGAAAGCGTTGAATTCGGTATCGTCCGACGATTCCACAGTCAGACTCTCAGTATAGCCACGCAGCGACACCTGGCTGAAATCCTGAGTCTTTATTTTTGTGTGTTTGGCAGTGAATTCAAAATTGACTTTTACGTTGTTGCCGCAGATTATCTCAATATCGTCGAAGGTGTTGGCGCGGTTCGATTTCAGCTCCACCTCATTCATCAGCACTATTTGCTTCAAACTTTTGTAGGCCACCGATATTGTTATCTGCTTGGCTTTCTTTATGTTGTTTGGAACTATCACATATAGCACCCCGTTGTTTACTGATGTTTGGAACAGTTCCAAAAGATTTTCATCGGCTTCTATTTTCACATTTTCAGTGGCTTCTTGCGTCAGATAGAGCTCGGCTTGCCCCTGGACTACCAGCTTGCTGAACCCTGTCACCATTCTGACATCGGTTTTTATCTTGTCGTTTCCCTTGATTGACTGAGCGTTAACACCAAATGGTATTATTGCG
The DNA here is from genome assembly GCA_017617355.1 of Salinivirgaceae bacterium. Taxonomy (GTDB): domain Bacteria; phylum Bacteroidota; class Bacteroidia; order Bacteroidales; family SZUA-534; genus RUG13583. Next base: position 11,896 of record JAFZWI010000032.1, read on the forward strand.
AGCAGTATTAGCGCAATTACAGACGTTTTTATCTTCATTATAGTATCAATTTGCGGGGCAAATGTCAAAAAAAAGAATTTAAAATCAAATATAAACTTGCGCTTTACATATCGTGCTGAATATTAGCCGACATGGCGGACATAAACTCGTTGCGCTTGCGCCGCGACAATATGGCCGTTGAGCCGCCTTCCATAGCAATGTCGCCGTCGAAGCGCGAGACTTTCTGTACAAAATTCAGATTGACAATGTGCGACTGGTGTGTGCGGAAAAACGGATAATCCTCAAGCATCGCCTCAAATTCGCCCAGGTTTTTCGAAACCAGCAGCTTGTCGCGGCCTTTAATGTGCAGTGTGCAGTAATTGCCGTCCGATTGTATGTGAATTATGTCGTTAATATTCACAAAATCAATCGATTCGGAAGTGGCAAGAACAATTTTTACAGGTTTTTCCTTTTTGGTGTTCTGGAGCAGTGTCTCAATTTTCTCTTCGTTCTGCACCTTCGGCGTCTCTTTTTGCGTTATTTTTTTTATCGCCACATCCATATCGTTGAAATCGAATGGTTTAAGCAGATAATCAACGGCGCTGTACTTGAAGGCTTTTATTGCGTATTGGTTGTAGGCTGTGACAAAAATGACACTGAAACTGCGGTTGGTGATTCGCTCCAGAATGTCGAAAGCGCTGCCGTCGGGCAGTTCGATGTCCATGAAAACCAAATCGGGGGCGGTGGTTGTCAGCAGTTTGACAGCCGACTCTACTGAATTGGCCGTGCCAAGAATCTCGAAATCAGGATATTTGTCGTTCAGAAACGACTTGAGCGATTCCTTGGCGTCTGGTTCATCATCGATAATTACGGTTTTTAACTTTTTTGTCATTACAGATACTCAAAACAAATGCTCAATAATGAGTCAAATATATTAAAAATCGTTATCATCATGCATCCGGTCGGCATTTTTCGCACCTTCAACCACAATCACTATCTCGCCTTTGACTCCGGTTTCGGTAAAGTGGGCAATGGCTTCGGTTATGCTGCCGCGGAAATTCTCCTCGTGCAGTTTCGAAATCTCGCGCGATACGCATACCATGCGTTCGTTGCCGAAAACGCCGCCAAACTGCTCCAGCGCTTTTATCAGCCGGTAGGGCGACTCGTAGAAAATCATTGTGCGGTCCTCGTCGCGCAAAGCCTCAATGCGTTTCTGACGGCCTTTTTTCTGCGGCAGGAAACCCTCAAAGCAGAAACGGTCACTGGCGAATCCGCTGTTGATGAGTGCCGGCACAAAAGCTGTGGCGCCGGGCAGACACTCCACTTCAATGTCGTTGCTTATGCAGTGTTTTACAAGAAGATAGCCAGGGTCGGAAATGCCGGGTGTTCCGGCGTCACTTATCAGTACGGCCGACTTCGCCGCGGCAATCATCTCGACATAATGCGCCACCTGCTGATGCTCGTTGAATTTGTGGAAAGGTATCAGCCGGTTCTTTATCTCGTAGTGGTTCAGTAAGATGCCCGATGTGCGCGTGTCCTCAGCCATAACAAAATCGGCCTCTTTGAGCAACCTAAGGGCGCGCAAAGTGATGTCTTCCAAGTTGCCGACAGGCGTGGGCACTAAAAACAATTTCCCCATTGCCGCTATTTTTTGAATCGCTGGTAAATCAGTTCCAGAAAGTCAATCACTGTCTTATCTTCCTGATTCCATTGATATTGGCTGAATATTTTTGCCAGTACCTCGTCTATTCCGCTGGCTTCCTCAATCATGTCGATTGTCTGCTCGTACTGGACGCTGTCGTGATTGAACAGCTCGTTGATAAACAGCAGACGGTCGTTTATTTTTATGGCTTTCCGCAGGTTGGTTATCGGGCGTTTGTTGTAGCGCGACGCAATGTCGGCCTTCTTTTCGAGTCCGGCCAGCACATCGTTGATTGACGGCACATGCTGCTGGAATTTGTCGGCAAGAGTAGCCGGCTGTTCCTGCTGAACGGTTTGTTTTGTCTCGGTCTCTTTTGCCAGATTGTCCGACTCAGCGAATGTGTGCTCAACATTGATAGTGTTGTCGGCAAGCTCCTCGGCCAGCGATTTCGTTTTTTTCGCATCTTCCTCGGCCTTTCTGGCGGCTTCCTCAGCTGCTTTTCTGGCTTCTTCGGCTTCGGCTGCTCGGCGAGCCTCTTCTTCGGCAGCTTTGCGCGCAGCTTCCTCCTCTGCTTGTTTGCGGGCCAGCGCCTCGGCGGCTTGGCGTGCCGCCTCCGCTTCCGCTGCTTTGCGTGCTTCCTCTTCAGCCTCGGCTTGTTTTCGAGCTTGTTCTTCGGCTTCAGCCTTGCTGGCTAATTCTTCTGCAACTTTTCGTGCGGCTTCGGCTTCGGCGAATTTCTTAGCGGCGCTATCTTCAGCAACTTTTTTCGAAAGTGCGCTTATCCAGCTTCTGCCCGATAATTGCGCGGCATGTTCGGATTTTTCTTCTCCCGCCTTTTGAGCGTCTTCGGCATATTTGCGGTATTTTTCTACTTCGGCATCAATATTGGTTTCCGCAGTGTTTTGTCCTTCAGGTAAAAGATGAACGGCTATATCGTTCAATGCTTGAATCTTATTTATCAGTAATTCAACTTCATAACTCTGAACATTGCCGTCGTCGGGCAGGTTCTCAATCATCGACTCAAGAACCGTTGACTCGGCCTTGATTATCTTAATTAGATTTTTTGTTTGCATCGCTTTCGATAAAGATTTATTTTGCCAAAAATAATTATTGATGTTGAATCAATATTTGTTGAACATCTAATTTTTTGGCTATCGATATGTTTTTGGAGAAAGACGGCACGCGCGAGGGTAGGATTGAAGTGATTTGCGGCTCAATGTTTTCAGGGAAGACGGAGGAGCTTATCCGCCGCATGAAACGCGCCAAGATTGCCCGGCAGAAGGTTGAGATTTTCAAGCCTAAGATAGATGTGCGCTACTCGGAGACCGATGTGGTGTCGCACGACGAGCACAGCATCCAGTCGACGCCGGTTGAGAGTCCGCAAAACATCTTGCTGCTTGTAGGCGATGTGCAGGTGGTGGGTATCGATGAGGCCCAGTTTTTCGACGACGGACTGGTTGATGTCTGCAACCAACTGGCCGACAATGGTATACGCGTTATTGTGGCTGGATTGGATATGGATTTTATGGGCAAGCCCTTTGGCCCGATACCCAAGCTTATGGCTGTGGCCGAAGATGTGACCAAGGTTCATGCTGTGTGTGTGCATTGTGGCGCTCTGGCCCAGTTCTCGCACCGTCTGGCCAAAACCGACAAACTTGTGCTACTTGGCGAAACCGACAGCTACGAGCCTTTGTGCCGCAAGTGCTATCGGAAAGCGGTGGAGGAAAATGATTTGAAACTTTATTAATTGCGAAAATAAACGCAATTAAAATTTGTTTTTTTGATAAAAAAGCTGGACTTTTGCACTCGCAAAAAAGAAAGAGTCGTTCTTTAAGATACATCGCGGGGTAGAGCAGTTGGTAGCTCGTCGGGCTCATAACCCGGAGGTCGTAGGTTCGAGTCCTGCCCCCGCTACCACAGCCGGTCAAATTGTTTTGGTCGGCTTTTTTTATGCGAAACAGTCAACCCTGGATGTAAATGAGGAAACGGCTATTGGGCGCGTTTCTCGTATACTTTCACTTCGCGTTTGTTTTTCTTGTTTATTGTTACAAAGTATTTTTTGTCTATGGTGTAAATCGATTTTATGGCCACCTTGAGTTCGATAACTGGGCAGCGGCGCGGGGTGATGTCGCATGGCACAACATCCTGCGTCTTCTCTTTAATGTCAAGTCGGTGATATTCTGACGATATGCGTCCCGTTTTAACATAGAATTGCGAGTTGGTGGTATCGACGTAGGCACTTGAAAACTCAACCCAGTCGGTAAGCCTAAATGCGGCAGCCTGTGTCCAGTCCTCAATATTATATGCGACAATGAATGTCGGCTTGTTGCCATAATTCACTATAAGATACTTGTTATCAGGCGAAACCATGAGCTCGTTGGCCATAACTTTGCGCTGCATGTCCGGTTTTAGTGTTTTTAATGACTGGTAATCAGACGATTGTGCGCTGGCATTGATGCACGAAAAGAGCATTGCAATGACCGAAATAAGGATATATTTCAAAAATTTCATTTATCGAATGTTTAATGAACATCGCAAATTTAAAAAATCTGTGAAAGTTGCCTAATGATATTCGATTTTTTGACCTTTGTCAGCAATTATTTTGAAAATCAGATGTTTTAATGCTGTATAACTTGCAATAAATAAGTGATTTACTTATTTGAGCGAAATGTCGGGGCAACGTGTCGGCATTGATTTTTTTGCAATAGGCTTTTGTTATATTTGCCACTCAAAGCAGAAACTGCAAACAAAACAGTAATTGAATTACTAACTATCTAAAAATTAATAAAATGGTTAAAATCAACGATTTCAACTTCAAAGGAAAGAAGGCAATCGTCCGCGTGGATTTTAATGTTCCATTGGACGAGAACGGAAAAATCACCGACGACACCCGCATCCGCGGCGCACTGCCGACACTTAAGAAAGTGCTGGCTGACGGCGGTTCACTCATCATTATGTCGCATATGGGCAAGCCGAAAGGCAAAGTATCTGCAAAACTGTCACTGGGTCAGATTACCGACGCTGTTGCTGCCGCTCTTGGCACTGCAGTTAAGTTCGCACCTGATTGCGCAAAGGCAGCCGACGCAGCCGCAGCCTTGAAACCAGGCGATGTTCTGTTGCTTGAGAACCTTCGCTTCTATCCTGAGGAGGAAGGCAAACCTGTAGGCATCGAGAAAGACGACCCGAACTATGACGCAGCCAAGAAAGAGATGAAGGCAAAACAGAAAGAATTTGCAAAAACTTTGGCTTCATATGCTGACGTTTACGTTATGGACGCATT
>JAFZWI010000033.1 GCA_017617355.1 Salinivirgaceae bacterium
GTTCTCGATAATCTGACCACCCTCAGCACCTGACTTCTGCGGTTTCGCCATCAAACCACGCATACCGCAAAGCTGACGAATCTGCTCCTTCGAACCACGGGCTCCAGAGTCAAGCATCATAAATACTGAGTTGAAGCCTTGGTTGTCTGAACTCAACTGTTTCATCAGGATTTGAGTCAGTTTGGCATTGGTGTGTGTCCAAATATCGATAATCTGATTGTAACGTTCGTTGTTGGTGATGAAGCCCATATTGTAGTTGTTCATCACTTCGTCAACCTGCTTGTAACCCTCGCTGACGAGTTCTGCCTTCTCAGCCGGGATAATCACGTCACCCAAGTTGAACGACAGACCTCCCTCGAACGCCATACGGTAGCCAAGGTTCTTGATGTCGTCAAGGAATTGAGCCGTAACGGCTGTTCCGCAAGCTTTGTAAACCTTACCGATGATGTCGCGAAGTGATTTTTTGGTCAGCACTTCGTTGATGAAACCAACCTCAACCGGAACAAACTGGTTCACAATCACACGACCTACGGTTGTCTCAAGGATTGTGTCCTTAACCTCACCGTCAATCAGGTCTTTTGTCTTAACCTTGATAGTTGCGTGAAGGTCAACGCGTTTCTCGTTGTAGGCGATATTAACCTCCTCTGGCGAGTAGAATGTGATGCCCTCGCCGAGAGCACCTTTGCGGGCTTTAGTGATGTAGTACAGACCAAGCACCATATCCTGCGAAGGAACGGTGATAGGCGCACCGTTAGCCGGGTTAAGAATGTTGTGCGAACCGAGCATCAGCAGCTGTGCCTCAAGAATGGCGGCGTTGCCAAGCGGCAAGTGAACGGCCATCTGGTCACCGTCGAAGTCGGCGTTGAATGCCGTACAAGCAAGCGGGTGCAACTGGATAGCCTTGCCCTCGATAAGTTTCGGCTGGAAGGCCTGAATACCAAGGCGGTGCAAGGTCGGGGCACGGTTGAGCAAAATCGGGTGTCCTTTGATGACGTTCTCAAGAATGTCCCAAACAACAGGGTCTTTGCGGTCAACTATCTTTTTGGCTGATTTAACGGTTTTTACAATTCCGCGTTCAATCAGCTTGCGAATTACAAATGGTTTGTAGAGTTCGGCAGCCATATCTTTCGGCAGACCGCACTCGTGCATCTTCAACTCAGGACCTACAACGATAACCGAACGAGCTGAGTAGTCGACACGTTTACCAAGCAAGTTCTGACGGAAACGTCCTTGTTTACCTTTCAAGCTGTCGCTCAACGATTTGAGAGCGCGGTTGTTTTCAGTCTTCACAGCGTTCGACTTGCGCGAGTTGTCGAACAATGAGTCGACAGCCTCTTGAAGCATACGCTTCTCGTTGCGCAGAATCACCTCTGGTGCCTTTATCTCGATAAGACGTTTCAGACGGTTGTTGCGGATGATTACACGACGGTAAAGGTCGTTCAAGTCGGATGTTGCGAAACGGCCGCCATCAAGCGGAACCAATGGACGCAACTCCGGCGGAATTACGGGGATAACCTTCAGAATCATCCATTCCGGACGGTTCTTGCCTTGCGATGCACGGAACGACTCAACAACTTGCAGACGTTTCAAAGCCTCAGCCTTACGTTGCTGCGATGTCTCTGTATCGGCCTTGTGACGCAAATCGTACGAAAGGTCGTCAAGATTCAGATTGGCAAGCAGGTCATATATAGCCTCTGCACCCATCTTGGCAATGAACTTGTTCGGGTCAGTATCCTCAAGATGCTGATTTTCTTTCGGAAGTTTCTCGAGCAAATCGATATACTCCTCTTCCGACAATAAATCCAAATCGTTTACACCAAATTCTGCCGCAGCACCTGCACGAATAATGATATAGCGCTCGTAGTAAACCACCATATCCAACTTTTTAGTCGGCAGACCAAGCAGATAACCTATTTTGTTAGGCAGTGATTTGAAGTACCAGATATGCGCTACAGGAACAACCAACTGGATGTGTCCCATGCGCTCGCGACGCACTTTCTTCTCAGTAACCTCGACACCGCAACGGTCGCAGACGATGCCTTTATATCTGATACGCTTGTACTTACCGCAGTGGCACTCGTAATCTTTGACGGGGCCGAAAATGCGTTCGCAGAACAAACCGTCACGTTCTGGCTTGTAAGTACGATAGTTGATTGTCTCGGGTTTTAAAACCTCGCCACTTGAACGTTCAAGTATCTCCTCTGGAGAAGCCAACCCGATTGATATGTGCGAGAACTCGCTTTTTGTTTTAGTTTCCTTTCTAAATGCCATAGACGGAAATTTTAAAAATTTTATGAAGAATGGTACGGCCCGAAGGCCATACCCGTCTTGTTTTTACTCTAAATTAATGCTCAATCCCAAACCACGCAGCTCATGCAGCAATACGTTCAACGACTCTGGAATACCAGGTGTCGGCATAGGCTCGCCTTTCACGATTGACTCGTATGCCTTTGCACGGCCCATAACATCATCCGACTTGACAGTCAGAATCTCTTGCAGGACGTTAGCGGCGCCGAATGCCTCGAGAGCCCAAACCTCCATCTCACCAAAACGCTGACCACCGAATTGTGCTTTACCGCCAAGAGGCTGTTGCGTGATGAGTGAGTAAGGACCGATTGAACGTGCGTGCATCTTGTCGTCGACCATATGGCCCAACTTCAGCATGTAGATGACACCCACTGTTGCCGGTTGGTGGAAACGGTCGCCCGTTCCGCCATCGTACAAATATGTACGTCCGAATTCTGGTACACCTGCCTTGTTGGTCAGTTCGGTAATCTCCTCAAGAGTTGCACCGTCGAAGATTGGTGTTGCGAACTTAACACCAAGCTCGCGGCCTGCCCATCCAAGAACTGTCTCGTAAATCTGCCCAAGGTTCATACGAGAAGGCACGCCCAGCGGGTTCAGAACGATATCCACAATCGTACCATCCTCCAAGAATGGCATATCCTCATCACGGACAACCTTTGCCACAATACCCTTGTTACCGTGGCGTCCGGCCATCTTGTCACCAACACGAATCTTACGTTTTTGAGCAATATAAACTTTTGCAAGTTGGACAATACCGTTTGGCAGCTCATCGCCAACTGTAATGTTGAATGTCTCGCGCTTGATGTCGCCCTCAATTTCACGGCATTTAATGGTGAAGTTATGAAGCAACTCAGCGATTGTCTCATTCTTATCCTTATCGGTTGTCCACTTGTTCGGATTGACATTAAGGAAGTCGACCTCCAACAAAATCTTCTGCGAGAATTTTGTTCCCTTCGGAATGATGTCGGTTCCAAGCATATCTTTCACGCCTTGCGAAACCTTGCCATTGACAATCGAGAAGAGTTTCTCAACCAAGCGAGTCTTAAGCTCAGCCAGACGTTGCTGACGTTTCTCCTCAATTTGAGCCAACAATGGTTTCTCGGCAGCTTTCAGTTTCTTGTCTTTTACCAGACGTGAGAACAGCTTCTTGTCGATAACAACACCTGTCAGCGACGGACCGGCTTTGAGTGATGCGTCTTTAACATCACCAGCCTTGTCACCGAAAATAGCGCGAAGCAGCTTCTCCTCCGGCGACGGGTCCGACTCGCCCTTCGGGGTAATCTTACCTATAAGTATGTCGCCCGGACTAACATGCGAACCAATTCTTATCAGACCATTATCATCCAAGTTGCGTGTTGCGTCTTCGCTCACGTTTGGAATATCAGCTGTAAGTTCCTCCATACCACGTTTGGTATCGCGAACCTCAAGCATATACTCGTCGATGTGGAGCGATGTGAACAAATCTTCACGAACTGCACGCTCCGACAATACGATAGCATCCTCGAAGTTGTAACCCTTCCATGGCATGAAAGCCACTTTCAGGTTGCGGCCAAGAGCAAGTTCGCCGCCTTGTGTGGCATAGCCTTCGGTCAGAACTGTGCCTTTCTTAACCTTATCACCTTTCGATACAATCGGGCGTTGGTTGATGCACATGCTCTGGTTGGTCTTCTGGAACTTGGTCAGTTTGTAACGAACCTTGTCTTCGTCGAAGCTGACAAAACGCTGAGCGTCAGTTCTATCATATTTAATGACAATCTCGTCGGCATCAACATATTCAACTACACCGTCGCCCTCAGCGCTAATCATGTTACGCGAATCTTCGGCAACTTTCTTCTCGATGCCTGTACCTACGATTGGCGATTCAGGATGCAACAATGGAACAGCCTGGCGCATCATGTTCGAACCCATCAACGCACGGTTGGCATCGTCGTGCTCCAAGAACGGAATCAGCGATGCTGCGATAGATGAAATCTGGTTCGGCGCAACGTCCATAAGTTGTACAGAGTCGCGGTCGGTCAACGGGAAGTCGGCCTCGTAACGCGCCTTAACCTTCGGATTCTTGAAGTTACCCTCAGCATCAAGAGGTGCGTTAGCCTGTGCTATGATTTGTCCCTCCTCATCCTCAGCAGTCATATAGATGACATTGTCGTTGTTCAAATCGACTTTGCCATTTTCCGCCTTACGGTAAGGAGTCTCGATGAATCCCAAATTGTTCACTTTGGCGAATACGCAAAGTGACGAGATAAGACCGATGTTAGGACCTTCAGGGGTCTCAATCGGGCACAAACGGCCGTAGTGAGTGTAGTGAACGTCGCGGACCTCGAAGCCTGCACGCTCACGCGACAGACCGCCAGGGCCCAACGCCGACATACGGCGTTTGTGAGTAAGTTCGGCCAACGGGTTTGTCTGGTCCATAAACTGCGACAAAGCGTTGGTTCCGAAGAATGAGTTGATGACGCTCGACAATGTCTTTGAGTTGATAAGGTCAACCGGTGTGAACACCTCATTGTCGCGTACATTCATCCTCTCTTTGATTGTTCTTGCCATACGAGCCAAGCCAACGCCGAATTGATTCTGCAATTGCTCGCCCACTGTGCGGACGCGGCGGTTGCTCAAGTGGTCAATATCGTCCACATCGGCCTTGCTGTTGATAAGTTCAATCAGATATTTGATAATTTCAATAATGTCTTCTTTGGTTAAGACCTTGATATCCATATCAATGTTCAAGCCCAGCTTTCTATTGATACGGAAACGGCCTACCTCACCCAAATCGTAACGTTTGTCAGAGAAGAACAGCTTGTCAATAACGTCACGGGCTGTAGCCTCGTCGGGTGGCTCGGCGTTGCGCAACTGCCTATAAATATAAAGAACGGCTTCTTTTTCTGAGTTGCACGGGTCTTTCTGCAATGTGTTGTAAATGATTCCGAACTCTGCCAAGTTTGCATTCTCCTTGTGCAGAAGTATTGTTTTGGCTCCAGAATCAACAATTGCATCGATATGTTCGTTTTCAAGAATTGTCTCACGGTCAACGATAACCTCGTTACGCTCAATCGAGACAACCTCGCCGGTATCCTCGTCAACAAAGTCCTCCACCCATGTCTTCAGCACACGGGCAGCCAACCTGCGACCGGTAACTTTCTTCAAACCGGCTTTTGAAACTTTGACTTCATCTGCAAGGTCGAATATTTCCAATATGCTACGGTCGCTCTCATATCCGATTGCACGCAACAATGTGGTTACCGGCAATTTTTTCTTGCGGTCGATGTAGGCGTACATCACATTGTTGATGTCGGTTGCGAACTCAATCCACGAGCCTTTGAACGGAATGATACGAGCCGAATACAGCTTTGTGCCGTTGGCATGTATGCTCTGTCCGAAGAACACACCCGGCGAACGGTGCAACTGCGATACGATGACGCGCTCAGCACCATTGATGACAAACGTGCCGCGCGGTGTCATATATGGGATTGTGCCCAAATAAACATCTTGCACAACAGTATCAAAATCCTCGTGCTCGGGGTCGGTGCAATACAGACGCAATTTTGCTTTTAGAGGAATGCTGTAAGTCAACCCACGCTCAATGCACTCGTCAATTGTGTAACGCGGCGGGTCGATGTTGTAATCCAGAAATTCAAGCACAAAATTGTTGCGCGTATCGGAAATCGGGAAATTCTCGTTAAAAACCTGATACAATCCTTCAAATTTGCGTTGCTCAGGAGTAGTATTAATATTGAAAAATTCGTTAAAAGATTTCAATTGAATCTCCAGAAAATCAGGATATTCCAATTGATTCTTATTTGACGCAAAACTTATTCTCTCTTGATAACCAGTTGAAGCCATGATTTTTATAATAAGGTGAACTTAAAAATAACAACAAAAAGGCTTAGCGTCAGAGTCTGACTGACGCTAAACCTTATCTATATCCTAATATGGAATCTTATTTAAGCTCAACTTCAGCTCCAGCCTCTTCCAATTTAGCTTTTAATGATTCAGCTTCTTCCTTAGATGCGCCTGTCTTAACTTCTTTCGGAGCGGCGTCTACAAGCTCTTTAGCCTCTTTCAGGCCAAGACCTGTAAGTTCTTTCACCAACTTAACAATCTGAAGTTTTTGTGCACCAGCCGATTTAAGAATTACATCGAATTCTGTTTTCTCAGCTGCAGCTTCAGCAGCACCACCAGCAGCAGGACCAGCAACGGCAACTGCAGCGGCAGCAGGTTCAATACCATATTCGTCTTTGAGTATTGCAGCTAACTCATTTACTTCTTTTACAGTCAAGTTAACCAACTCTTCTGCAAACTTTTTCAAATCTGCCATTTTAATCTATTTTTTAAAAAGTGTTTACTAAAAAATGTTTATTTCTCTGATAATGTTTTTAATATACCTGTCAAGTTTTGTCCACCCGATTGCAGAGCAGAAACAACGTTCTTAGCAGGCGATTGCAACAAGGCGATGATATCGGCAATAAGCTCGTTCTTCGATTTGATATTAACCAAAGCGTCGAGTTGGTTGTCGCCGATATAGAACGACTCTTCAACGTAAGCCGCTTTAAGAATGGGTTTGTCACCCTTAGCTCTGAATTCTTTAATCAGTTTGCCCGGAACGTTTCCGACTTCGGTAAACATGATTGAAGTAGAGCCCTTAAGCTGACCGAACATTTCAGAGAAGTCTGTCCCTGTTTTCTCCATGGCCTTTCTGAGCAGTGTGTTTTTCACAACCACCAGCTCAATGTCCTTCTCGAAGCATTTTCTTCTCAACAGACTGGTTTGCTCTGCATTCAAATCAGAAACGTCAGTCAAGTAGAAGTGGCTTGCCTCTTTCAGACGAGCGGCCAGATTGTCAATAATAACAGCCTTATCTTCGCGCTTCATAACTCTAAAATTTATTCTACTGATTTAACATCAATTGAAATACCAGGACTCATTGTGCTCGACAAGGTGATACTTTTGATATAAGTACCTTTAGCTGTAGAAGGTTTCAACTTGATAATTGTGCTTATCATCTCCTGGGCGTTCTCTTGAATTTGCTCAGGCGAGAAAGACACTTTGCCGATTCCGGCATGAATGATGCCCGATTTGTCGACTTTGAAATCAATCTTACCTTGTTTAATCTCTTTTACAGCTGAACCAATCTCCATGGTAACTGTACCACTTTTCGGATTAGGCATCAAACCGCGTGGGCCTAATACTTTTCCCAAAGCACCGACTTTTGCCATGATTGAAGGCATTGTGATGATGACGTCAACGTCAGTCCAACCGCCCTTAATCTTCTCGATGTACTCATCAAGACCGACATAATCGGCACCAGCAGCTGTAGCTTCAGCCTCTTTATCAGGCGTACAAAGCACCAGCACTCTAGTTTGCTTACCTGTACCGTGAGGTAAAGAAACGACACCACGAACCATTTGATTTGCCTTGCGGGGGTCGACACCCAGACGGACATCGATATCCACAGACGCGTCAAATTTTGTGGTTGTAACCTCTTTTACCAAATGCGCAGCCTCAGACAAAGTGTAATCCTTCATAGGCTCGATTTTGTCTGCCACTAATTTTCTATTCTTTGTTAGCTTTGCCATTTTTACACGAGGTATTTAATTAATTATTTCCCGGGAACTCACCAGATACTGTTATTCCCATGCTACGAGCTGTGCCAGCTACCAACCGCATTGCCGACTCGATTGTGAATGCGTTCAAGTCAGGCATTTTGTCTTCAGCTATCTCTTTAACTTGTGCCCAAGTCAGAGAAGCGACTTTCTTACGGTTAGGCTCTGCGGAACCGCTTTTAACTTTAGCGGCCTCCAGAATCTGGACAGCTACAGGCGGACGTTTGACAATGAAGTCAAACGACTTGTCAGAATAAACAGTAATAACAACTGGAAGCACCTTGCCGGCACTGTTTTGAGTCCGGGCGTTAAATTGCTTGCAAAAATCCATGATGTTCACACCCTTAGAACCTAAGGCTGGACCAACCGGAGGAGAAGGGTTGGCTGCCCCTCCCTTGATTTGCAGCTTAATCATTCCTGTAACTTCTTTTGCCATAACAAGTTTAATTACTCTTTAACTACCTGCATAAAACTCAGTTCAACCGGAGTTTTTCTGCCGAAAATTTTGACACTCACTTTCAGTTTCTTCTTCTCCTCGTTAACCTCCTCAATGATTCCGCTAAACGTGTTGAACGGACCATCGATTACCTTTACCGATTCGCCAACAATAAATGGAACGATGATTTCCTCGTCTTTTCCGGCGAGTTCGTCAACCTTTCCAAGTATCCTGTTGACTTCAGACAACCTAAGTGGTGTCGGTTCACCATTTCCCTCAGCCAAAAAGCCAAGGACACCCGGCATATTCCTAAGAAAATGAGGAACCTCGCCAACTAAAGCCGCCTCGACTAGCACGTAACCAGGAAAGAAGTTTCTTTCCTTACTAATCTTCTTACCATTACGGATTTGATAAACCTTTTCTGTAGGAATCAAGACTTGGGAAACATATTCCTGCAGATTCTGGTGAGCGGCTTCGCTCTCGATTTGTTCCTTTACCTTCTTTTCCTGACCGCTCATGGCCCGGAGAACATACCATTTCTTTTCCATCTGACTTTAATTGAATTATTTAACTGAATAAACCGTAAATGAATTCCATTATGTGCGCAAATGAAAAATCCATTATGTAAATAATGAGGGCTATAATTAAGGAAGCAACCATTACAACAATAGCACTATTCTGAAGGTCTGACCACGAAGGCCATGACACTTTATGTATCAGTTCGTTGTAAACCTCTTTGAGATATACTTTTATCTTTTGCATTGTTACCACTAATTAATGCACGGGAGGAGCGACTCGAACGCCCGACACCTAGTTTTGGAGACTAGTGCTCTACCAACTGAGCTACACCCGTAAATAAAGGATTCCAATTTCTTGGAATCCCTTTATTGATAACTCTTACTCTTAATCAAGAATCTTAGTAACCTGACCTGCACCTACTGTACGGCCACCCTCGCGGATTGCGAAACGCTGACCTTCGCTGCAAGCAACAGCTGTAATCAAGTCTACAGTGATTGTCAAGTTATCGCCCGGCATCACCATCTCTGTTCCCTCCGGCAAAGTGATTTCGCCAGTAACGTCCAGTGTACGGATGTAGAACTGAGGACGATATTTGTTGTGGAATGGAGTATGACGACCACCTTCTTCTTTCTTCAGGATATAAACCTCAGCTTGGAATTTCTTGTGAGGAGTGATTGTTCCCGGGTGGCTGATAACCATACCACGTTTGATTTCGTCTTTGTCGATACCACGGAGCAACAAACCAACGTTGTCACCTGCTTGGCCTTCGTCAAGAATCTTACGGAACATCTCAACTCCAGTAACAACTGATTTCTTGTCTTCGCCAAGACCCTGGATTTGAACCTCGTCGCCAACTTTTACGACACCAGTCTCGATACGGCCAGTAGCAACTGTACCACGACCTGTGATTGAGAACACGTCCTCAACAGGCATCAAGAACGGTTTGTCGACGTCGCGCTGCGGCAGAGGAATGTACTCATCAACAGCAGCCATAAGCTCCATTACCTTCTCTACCCATTTAGCCTCACCATTCAGTGCGCCAAGAGCAGAACCACGGATAACCGGAGTGTTGTCACCATCGTATTGATAGAACGAAAGCAATTCACGAACTTCCATTTCAACCAAGTCGAGCAACTCAGCGTCGTCAACCATATCAACTTTGTTCAAGAACACAACGATTCTTGGAACGTTTACTTGGCGAGCCAAAAGGATGTGCTCACGAGTCTGAGGCATCGGGCCGTCAGTTGCGGCAACTACCAAGATTGCACCGTCCATCTGAGCAGCACCAGTAACCATGTTCTTCACATAGTCAGCGTGGCCCGGGCAGTCAACGTGCGCATAGTGGCGGTTTTCAGTTTGATACTCAACGTGGGCAGTGTTAATGGTAATACCACGTTCTTTTTCCTCAGGAGCGTTGTCGATAGAATCGAACGAACGGATTTCTGAAAGACCCTTTTCTGCCAACACTTTGGTAATGGCAGCGGTCAAAGTTGTTTTACCGTGGTCAACGTGACCAATGGTACCAATATTAACATGAGGTTTGGTCCTCTGAAATTGTTCTTTAGCCATAATGAACCTATTATTTACAAATTAGACAAAAGTTTTCCCAGTCTTGGAGCCGATAATGGGAATTGAACCCATGGCCTCTTCCTTACCAAGGAAGTGCTCTACCTCTGAGCTACATCGGCGGCTTGTATTGAGCGGGAAACGGGATTCAAACCCGCGACCCTCAGCTTGGAAGGCTGATGCTCTAATCGACTGAGCTACTCCCGCTTAAAACAAATCAAATGAAAGTGGGAAGAGCAGGATTCGAACCTACGAAGCGATGACGCAGCAGATTTACAGTCTGCCCCAGTTGGCCACTTTGGTATCTTCCCAATAATTCATTGTGCGAATGAGAGCCGATGGAGGGATTCGAACCCACGACCAGCTGATTACAAATCAGCTGCTCTGGCCAACTGAGCTACATCGGCATACATTTCTTAGAACGTGCAATCCGTTTTCGGAATTGGTGTGCAAATGTAGACATATTTTGGTAAATAAAAACCTTTTAAAGTTTTTTTTTCAAAATATGTTTCAACGCTGTTTTTCCTTGGCCTTCTGGAGTTGTTTCTTGAGTGCGTCAACCGACAGGTCTACAGCTTCTTCAAAGGTTTTCGCCTGCCTGCTGCAGAACACATTTTCGCCTGGTATTTGCACCTTTATCTCGGCAATTTTGTTTTCTGAAATGTCCGACTTTTCGAGCTTGAGAGTGACATCGACTGTCACAATCCCGTCGTGAAAGCGGTCCAACTTGCTCACTTTTGTGTCAATGAAACTCAACAATTTTTCGCCGGCATCAAAATGCAACGAGTGGATGTCTATCTTCATAATATCCTCCTTTTTTAATTAGGTTTTCAATAAAATCTCTGTCCCAAATATACCGATTGGCAGATAATTAAAAAAGTTTTTTCAGCGAAATTCTCTACGCACGAGGATGAGCCTGATTGTAAATCTGCTTCAGTTTTTCGAAGGTTGTATGGGTGTAAATCTGCGTAGCGGCCAGATTGGCGTGCCCCAGCAGTTCTTTTATGGCGTCAATCTCAGCTCCGTTGTTGAGCATGTGCGTGGCGAATGTGTGGCGCAGCACGTGTGGGCTTTTCTTGTCCAAGGTCGTAACCTCGCCCAAATACTTGTTGACCAACCGATAGACAAGCTTGTCATAGACAGGCTCGCCCTTGACGGTGACAAACAGAAAATCGTTGTCAACCGCAACTTTGTTCCGCTCTTCGATATACGATTTGAGGCAGGCTTTCAACTCAATGCCGAACGGAATAATCCGCTCTTTATTGCGCTTGCCCAACACCTTCAACTGTGTGTTGTAAAAGTCGATGTCGTAAGTTTTCAAGCCGCAAAGCTCGGCAAGACGCATGCCTGTGCAGTAGAATGTGAGCAGTATGGCGTGGTCACGCTGACCTTCGAAATCATCTGGGAACTGAAAAGTGTCGAAAAGTTCCTGCATAGCACCTTTGTCGACAAAGTACGGCAGATTTTTCTCGGTTTTGGGCTTAATGATTTTCTTGGTCGGCAAGTCGGTGATAAGACCTTCTCTCACAAGATATTTATAATAGGTGTGCAGAGTTGTTATCTTACGGTTTATGGAACGGGGCTTGTCTCCGTTATCCATTAAAAAAAAAATCCACTCGCGAATGACGACATGGTCAGTCGTGAGTGGATTGAAGTTTTCGTCGGCACTTTGTGCAAATTCGAAAAACTGCCGCAAGTCGCTTTCGTAGGCACGAAGTGTATGTGCTGAATAACGTTTCTCGTTTGCCAAATAGTTGGAAAAGCCGTTGTCAAACATAGCAACACTTTGCCTGAAACTTCCCCGACGCCTGGGGATAAAGCACTATTAAATCTCTTGGCTTGCGTCCTGCAATTTCTGAATGTATGCAGCCTTGATGATTTCCTTGCGACGTTCAACAGAAGGTTTTGTGAAAACCTGGCGGGCTCTTAATTCCTTAACCACACCTGTTTTCTCAAATTTTCTTTTGAATTTCTTCAAGGCTCTGTCAATGTTCTCGCCCTCTTTTACTGGTATTACAATCATAATAATGTATTAATGTTTAATTCTTAAAAACAAGGCTGCAAATTTAGGAATTGATATGCAATTACAAAATCTGTCGGCAAATAATTTTTGAAAGTTTTTTTGCCCACCGCTCCAAAACCGCATACCAACTTATGCCGACACGGCGTCTAACTACCGTACTTCAAGATACGGTTGCACCCTTTCATAAGTCAGAGTATCAAGCAGATGATATTTCAGCAAATCGCCCACTGCATTGAACCGCCCCATAAGTTTTTTGTAATTCATTATTGAATTGAGTTGCGCGGCTGTCACATAAGGGTGTCGTTTTAAATCATTGTATTTAAAGTCGTTGAGATTTATCCGTTTGATTTTTGACGTATCGACGGCAAATTGCGGATACAGTTTTATGTATGTCTCTTCGTTGAAGTTCTGCACCTCGCGCAGTTGCTCGACGCTGTAGAATCCGCCAAGCAGACGACGATAGGATATTATGCGGCGAGCGGTTGTTGGACCAATGCCGTACATGGCGACAAGCTGGGTCGAATCGGCCGTGTTGAGTTCAACAATTGCAGCCTCCTTTCTATCCTGCCAACCCGGATTAGACGTTTTCGCCTTCTTTGTTGTCTTAGTGTCTTTGCTATATGTCTTCTTAGGCTGTTCGGCTCGCACTATATTAATATATGGTGATAATCGGTTGTAAACAGAATCATCAATGTCGCGAATACGTGCGAAATCATCGGGTTTGCGGAATTTGCCGCCGGCCTTTCGGTAATTGACAATTGCTGTGGCGGTTTTTTCGGGCAGCCCGAGCAAAACAAGTTCGTCGAATGTCACTGTGTTCGGGTCGAAGTGGAATATAGTATCTAACTGATTTGCTGCTCGTTTTTTGATTGTGCCTGATTCGGGAAGAACAGAGTATTTTGATTTTATCTCCGCCATTTTCGCAAAATCGGCGGTCTGTCTTTGTGCCCTCATGTAAGCCACCGTTCTAGGCATGGCCACCGCGCCGAATATCACACACACAATGGCCAGCGAGCCACACTGCTGACCCTTCGACATCGAAAAATAATTTTTGAAAAACTGTTTTATTTTCACATCGATTCGGTTTTAGAACGGATAGCCGATTCCGAACTGCCAAGTTATGCTCTTGAATCGGAACTTATTGTGGAACAATGTCCAACTGTCGGGACCTGAAACCGCCGGGTCCTTCACTTTGACTCCGCCGTCAAGCCTGATGACAGCGAAATTCAAATCGAGGCGAAGGCCGAAACCTGTACCTATCGCCAACTGCTTGTAGAAGGTGTCGAGGTTGAACTCCGCGCCTGGGCGGTTAGCGTCTTCCTTGAGCGCCCAGATGTTGCCCATATCGGCAAACCATGCGCCCTTGAACGATTTTATGATGTCGAAACGATACTCAAGATTGAACTCCAATTTGATATCAGCGGTCTGGTTTGGATAAGTTGCCGAGGTGTCGCGATAGGTTCCGGGGCCCAAGTCGCGGACACTCCACGCCCGGATGCCCTCGGCGCCACCTGCATAGTACTGGCGGACAAACGGAACAGCCGTCGCATTGCCATACGGTATCGCCACTCCAGCAAACAGCCGGGTAACAAGCTGGTCGCGCTCCGACAGATAGTGATAGTAGCGGTAATCGACATCGGTTTTGACAAACTGCGCATACTGCAAATTGTAAATCTCATAATAGCCGCGTCCCGTAGTATCCTGATTATTCGTTGATTGATGCAACAAATGCAACAGGTTGCCCGCCAAATCGAGATTCCACCTGAAATATGAGAAATCGGTGCGTTTTTGAGGGTTACGATTCTGATACAGAATACTATAGCGGCTACCGATAATGAAATAGTCCTTGTAACTATTCTCGATGTATTTTCCTTTGATTCGCTGGTCGAAAGCCTCAGTACGTTCGGGTATTCGGACGGTGTTCAAATCGATTGGACTGACAAGGAACCTGAGGTAATCATTTGCTTTCCAGGAATATGTAGTCAATACGGTGGTTATTTTGCGTGTGTAATCGGGTCGGTGCTGATAATTGTAAGCCACGGTAAGCGATGTGCGCGGGTCGAGTTTGCGGTACCACTTCGATGTGCGGAACGGCAAAATGAACGAAGGCGTCTCGAGCGACGACTCCACTCCAAACTCGATAATGTTGAAAGCGTCAGTGGTCTCTGTTTTGGTCTGGCGTTGCAACGAACCCGACAATTTGACATTGAGAATCTCGGCTCCGTGGAACAAGTTCTTATGCTGATAGTTAAGGTTACCTCCCACGCCGAAATTACCGTCGGTGTTGGTGGCCTCAACGTTGGCCGAGTAGTTCTGGTAAGTCGAAGGCGTAAGCTGTATCTGACAGTCGATGAGCGAGTCGCTGCCAGAAACCGGCGCAAATAAAATGTTGTTCTGCCTGAAAATCCGCAGCGAGTTGATATGTCGGCTAGTCTGTTCCACTTTTGTGACATCGTATAGCTGTCCTGGCTCTATCAGATTAACTTTCAATAAAGTACGAGGAGTAATTCTTCTTTTCCCGGCAAAAAGGAACAAATATGGATTGCGATAAAGCGTGTCAAGATTATGTGTGTACAACGACGGGTTGCGCAAGGCCGCCTGCGGGTTGTAATCGGGATAGAACGACACATCGTTTATGTGGAACTGGCGCACGTTCGATTTCTGCAGATTGCCGTCGGCATCAGGAACAACCGGTCGCTCTACAATCACCTCGATATTCGCCAGAAAATCAGCGGTATCAACACTGTAACGAATCAAATCGGAATTGAACTGATAATAACCGTTGCTTCGAATTTGGCGGGTTATGCGGTCACGTTCCTTTTGCAAGGCTTCGAGTGTAAACATGCCGCCGCGCTTAAGATTGGTTGAAGCCGTATCGGACATTATCAACGGATAAAGCACCGTGTCGCGCACTGAGAAGTAAACCTCGTTGATGTGCGTGGGCTGTCCCAAAACCACATTGTAGGCCACACGCGCTTTCTTATCCTTCTTTTCTACCTCGTACGAGATTGTCGAATTGTAGTAAGCCTCGTTTTTCAGTATTATGTCAAATTGTTTTATTGTTCTAATTGTCAGTGTTGAATCGTAGATAACCGGCTCCTCACCCACAACGCGGGCCAACCAACGCTTCCAGCCTCTGTCATGTCCGCGATGCGCGAAATTGTAGGTGGCCAGGAAAAACGGATAGACATGGAAAATGTTACGGTTCGATTTCTGGCGGTAATACGCCGTCAGATTGTCCTTATCGAAATCATTGTCATCGATTTTTGTCTCATTGCGGCGCAAAAGATATTCGTCGTCAGGCACCATACGCGTAATGTTGCAACTCGACATCAGAACGGCGAATACCATTGTAAACAAAAGACTTATATGAATTTTGCGCACCAATCTCATTCAATTACGGAATTGCACAAATATAAACAAGATACGTTGGTTTGATTACATTTGCGAAAAACATTGGTTATGCTTACCAACAACAAAATAAAACTGATAAAATCACTTGACAAGAAGCGTGAGCGCGTCGAGGCCGGCTGCTTTGTGGTTGAAGGCGAAAAAATGGTTCGAGAGCTTCTGATGAGTCGTTTCGAGACTATCGAAGTATTTGCTGTTCAGCAATATATCGATGATTTGCCTGCAAATTTGAAGTGCAAAGCCGAAATCACTGCTATTAGCGAACGCGACCTTGAGCGTATCAGTTTTCTAAAGACGCCAAACAAAGCCGTGGCGCTTACCAAACTGCCAGAAAAACAGCCCCTACCCAACTTGAGCGGCCTCAACATTGCGCTCGACAACATTCAGGACCCAGGCAATCTTGGCACCATTGTCCGCACGGCGGCGTGGTTCGGAATCGGCAACGTGTTCTGCTCTCCCGACACCGTTGATGTTTACAACCCGAAGGTAATTCAATCAACTATGGGCGCGATTTTCAAAGTAAATGTAAGTTATTGCAATTTAACCGATTTGGCCGCCACCGCCCGCAAGGCCGACATTCCATTGTTCGGCACAAGGCTTGACGGAAAAAACCTCTACGCCGCAAAACTGCCCAAAGACGCCATTGTGGTTATGGGCAACGAGTCGAAAGGCTTGTCGGCAGAGATTAGCGCACTGACTGACAGTAATTTAAAGATACCTTCATACGCGCCGCCCACGGCCGATATGGAATCGCTAAACGTTTCGGTGGCCACAGCCATTGTATGCGCCGAATTCCGCCGACAAAACAGCTGACGATATTACTGCAAATCAATAAAATATGGATTATTTTTCGGTTGTGCCGTGATTGAGTCTTACTTTGACCACAACCTTCTTGACAACCGAAGGCTTGCCGTTTTTCAGGCACGGCAGATGCAAATCATCGGGATAGAAAATAATGAACTCACCCGCATTTAGCGTAATCGGCTCGTAATCACCCTCATAGAAGGCAATATCGCGCTCGTTTGAGTACGGAATTGTCTCTTTCTGACCATTTTTCGGCGCAAAGCCAACAATCTCAGTTCCCTTTAGAATATACTGAATATCAATATATTCAGCGTGACCTTCGAGTTGACCCTCGCTTTTGGTAACATACTCACTGATTGAAGCATACATATCGTTGCCGTCAATCGGGTATTTACCCTCATCGTAGTCAACCAAATCGGACGACTGCAGGTACTCGAAAGCCTTTGCAAACAACGGATGCAGCGAGTGGTACTTTGCGTGATTCGTGAGACTATCTTTAATCATACTCTCTGTTTTTAGCGGCACAAATATAGTGGTAAAACGAATGCTTGCACCGCTATTGGCAGTTTTTAATGAACAATGGGCACGGCTTTTCTCACTTAACACCAGATTGAGCAAAATCAACGAAATTCATCTCTAACAAAGCAACTGAAATACAATAAGTTATATTTTAGTTTACGAATTTAACAAATGGTTCTTTGCGGAAATACAAAATTGTTGAAAATCGATAAAAAAACTGAATTACAGCGTTTCAGCACAAAATGTGTAAAATATAGTTCTTAATAAAGTTTTGCATTGAAAGGCTCAAACTTACGCATGAAGTTTGTGAAACGCCCGAAGCGCAGAATGTTAGCAATAGGCAGAAAAATCTGGCGGCACAGGGTGAATGATTTGTAATGCGAGAGAATACCCAAATAGGAATTTATTACTGATGAAATCTGGACAGACTGCGGCCTACTGTACGAGACGGACAATGGGCGGATGGAATCCGTCATAAATGACTGAACAGATTCTATGGGCAGAAACACTACACTTAACAGAAATGATTTAATAGGACTGAAAAAAAAATGCCCCCCTTTGATGAATAACGCTTTTGTGATAAGTGCTGCGCCGAGGGGCTATTGAACTTATTGATAGGACTGAAAAGACTAATGGGAAATGCGGGCTGAAGCCCGCACACGAGACAAGAAACCGTATGCGCCTACGCACTCGGGTGCGCTAACGCATACGGTTTCGGGTTCGTGTTTCATTCATTTTTCGGTTACATGGTTAATTCGTGC
The DNA here is from genome assembly GCA_017617355.1 of Salinivirgaceae bacterium. Lineage (GTDB taxonomy): Bacteria > Bacteroidota > Bacteroidia > Bacteroidales > SZUA-534 > RUG13583. The sequence continues at coordinate 17,947 of JAFZWI010000033.1, forward strand.
GCCGAACAGGACGAACAGAGTACCCATAGCAGCGGCTGATGTATTTCGACGGATACACGCCGCTGCTGCCGAAGTTGCAGTAACTGGCGTTGTCCGGGTCGTACCCGTAGAGCGAAGCCGACCGGTAGTAGCCGTACGCACCTGCCTGGCCAAGGTCCGTACCGTAGCGGAAACCGGCAGCCGGAAGAAAAACATGGGCGTCAGATAAAGAGTAAGAAGCCGACGGTGTACCGCCACCATACACTCTGACACCTTTATCACTATCTGATTTTGCGCGGTAAACTATGTATCCGCTTACGTTCTGCTCATTGTAGTTTGTTGTCCAAACCCAATAGCACTGGCCGCTTAGTTCGTTCCAATCGGCTAAGGTTGGCATTGAATAATCAGAACCAAATACGGCCGTGGCAGCGTCATCAATCGATTCAAGAGTGGTAAGGGCATCGGTGAAGCCACCAAAGCCATAACTTGCATCATTGCAATATTTGGTTAGCGAGTTATATCCTCCATTGCAATACTTATATGTGCTAATATCGTAATTGGTTTTGGTTTCGGTCTCGCCCCATGCGTAATAGTTACCATAATTCCACGGATTTATGGCTCCAACATTGCATGTAGCCCAAAGATTGCCGCTAGTAAGGCCTAAATCCACGGTTGCTATTGTGGCGGCAACAAATTCGGCACTTAAGGTTACATTGCTTTTGTCAATGGTTATTGTGCGCGGATTATCGGTGTTACCGTCACTCCATTGGCTGAAGTAATAGCCGCTGTTAGGCGTTGCGGTAATTGTCACATTACTGCCTGGAGCGTAACGGCCGTTAACGATTGTGTTTACAGCGCCATTGCTACCTGCCGAAATAGTTACGAGCGGGTTCTGCACAAACTCGGCTTCAAGAGTGATATCACTTGTATAAACACTAATATAGCGTGGGTTTGTTGTATAGCCATCGCTCCACTGATTGAAATAGTAGCCATCAGACGGTGTGGCGGTGAATGAAAGACTACTGCCAGGGGCATATCGGCCATTGGTGCTTCCACCTACACTGCCGTTGGAACCTGCGGTTACGGTTACAAGCGGATTTTGAGCGAATTGGGCGGCAATGTTAATGTCGGAATAAATTATTATGGTGCGAGGGTTGTCGTTATTATAATCGCTCCATCGGCTGAAATAGTAGCCACTATTAGGTACGGCAGTATATGTCAGGCTTTGTCCGGAATAGAACTTGCCACTTGCGCCTTTTACCGTACCGTTGTCACCGGCCGTTACACTAACAGTGTTGTCACCCATGCTGTTGCTAATATTGGCGAGAAGGGCGTCAACTTCGGCTTTTGAGTAGTAGCCGCTAAGGTTGGCATCAGTGGGTAATTCTGATTTGAGTGCGTAAGCGCTCAGGTCTTGGTGAGCGGTGAGATAGTTGGCATCGTTCTCAAAGGCGGAGACTTTTGTGGGAACGGTGGGAATGCTGGGAATTTCGGATTTGAGTGCGTAGGCGCTTAAATCAATGTCGGCATCAGCGGCTTTAGCGGCGTAGAGGGCGAAGGGCACGCTCAGCATTTGGGTGACAGATGTGCCATAATCAGTTTCAGTCTTGAGGAATACATTGCCTGTCGCCCAATTGATTGCGGCGAATTTTTCTGATTCAATACTACCAATTATAAGCGTGAAAAGGCCGTTGGCATTGGTTTTGGCATTGTGTTTCTCGGTGAAGACGGCAGTGGCGGCATCGGCAGTGGCGCCTTGCAGAATGGTGAGCGTCACTTCAACGATTTGGTTTGCAACTATGGCGTTCTGCGCGTCACGCACAACGGCCTGATAACTGAAGCCTTGCGGGGCTTGGGCAAAGGTTGCGGTTGCCGAAATTAGCAGGGCCGCAATGATTGTTCTTAACTTTTTCATGTTTTTGAATTTTAAAAATAAATCATTGATTATTAATGTGTTTAAAGATGATTAATATTGGTAAGGAATAATGGGACAAATGAGACTGATGAGGCTACAGCCTGACACACAAGACGAATGGGCGGATGGAATCCGCTGTAATGAACGGAACGCATGGCTTTCAGTTTTTAATGATTTTGAAGGTTTTGACTACGGCGGTTCTATCGTCAACGCGCAGGAAATAGACGGCTGGCACAAGGTTTGCCATATCGATTTCAGTGAGCACATCGGCAATTTCAGCGGTGGCAAGGGTGCGTCCGCTGTTGTCGGTGATGGTGTAGCGCAAGGCTGCATCGGTGTCGGTCACGCTCAGGGCGAGGCGGTCGGCCACGGGGTTGGGGTACACATTGGCACTGAGTTCAATGGCGGCGGCCAATTCGGGAACACCCACTTCGACAGCGGTAATGACGTAGGCTTGCTGCACACCAGATGTCAGGCTGCCGGTGTCGGACGAGGCTGCTTCGTAAAACGGCTGACCAATGGTGTAACTCAGGGTGCTGGCTTCGCCGCCCGCGGCGACAATGGAGGTCTGGGCATTTGCCGCTACTGTGCTGACAAGCAAGACGGCGAGGACCGTTTTTAACTTTTTCATTTTTTTGAATTTTAAGTTATTAATTATTAGACATTTGAAGGTTGGTTAGGTTTTATTTTAAAGTCTTTTAAAGTCGATAAGGTCTAAAGGAACTTGTATGGTCGGGAGGGACTGACAAGGTCTTTAATGACAAGGATTGTGAAAAATGGACGCGGATGAAATCCGCGAGAAGAAACGGGACAAATATGGAAATGATGCTACTAATATGACGAACGGGAATGTGCTTGTGAAAAAAGCAAAAAACGAGAATAGACAAACTGATGTATGTTGCACGAGACGCAGTGGCGATGCTTGTGCAATATGACAAAACACGTACGTAAATGTTGCTAAAAAAGTGATTAGCAATAGAA
>JAFZWI010000034.1 GCA_017617355.1 Salinivirgaceae bacterium
GTTTGAGCCGATTTACTCATTTGGCGACCGCACACGCAGTTTCTTCAAGGTTCAGGACGGCTGCGACTATTTCTGCGCCTACTGCACCATTCCGCACGCCCGCGGACGCAGCCGCAGCAACACTTTGGCGCATACCGTTGAAGTGGCGCGCGAGGCCGTGGCGCGTGGCATTCGCGAGATTGTGCTCACGGGCGTTAACATTGGCGATTTCGGCCGCGCCAACGGCGAGAATCTATACCAACTTCTGCTTGAGCTTGAGCGGATTGAGGGACTGAAACGGCTGCGCATATCGTCGATTGAGCCGAACCTGCTCACCGACCAGATTATTGAGCACGTGGTTGATTCAGAGGTGATTATGCCACATTTTCACATTCCGTTGCAATGCGGCACCGACCGTCTGCTCGCACTGATGCACCGCCGTTACACAACGGGCTTCTACGCCAAGCGTATCGAGCTGATTAAGAAACTGGTGCCTGACGCCTGCATTGCCGCCGATGTGATTACCGGTGTGCCAACCGAGTCGGACGCCGACTTCGACGAGGCGTGCAATTTTATAAAATCGATGCCTCTATCCTATCTGCACGTATTCCCTTACTCAGTGAGAGCCAACACTTTAGCTGCTCGTATGGAAATGGTGCCGAACGAGATTCGCAAACGCCGCTGCCAAGACCTTATCGGCATTGGCAAAACAATGACCAAAGTGTTCATCGACAGCCAAATAGGCAAAATCCGCCCCGTTCTTTTCGAAGGCGAGCACGCCAGCGGCGAGATGTGCGGCTTTACAGATAATTACATAAAGGTGAAAGTTCAAACCAACCAAAAACTTGTGAATCAAATACAAAACGTTGAGTTGCAGCAACCATTGGGCGGTGACGAAATGCGAGGTTTTTTATTTGAAATATGAACAATATGGTAATCTTTTGAAAAAGACTTTATTGTTTTCCTTGCTCAATTATTTTAAGAATATCTTCAACTGTAAACGATTGTTTCACCAACATCTGATACTCATCTAAAAATTCCACCTTATCTTTAGGTACGATTTCTAAAAATCTACTATAATCCATCAATGCCACATTATTATTGTCAAGGTCACCTACTGCCATCATAGCTGCATATGAAATATAATCAAAGTTAGATACTTCACCATTTTTTATCGCAATGAGTGAAACATCTTTATCGGGGTCATCATTTTCTCCCTTTACTATCAAATTAGATTGCGTACCTGTCTTATGCTCTAATAGCCATTGCATATCACAAAAATATTTCCTTATGTCTCGCAATTCTGATTTATCTGGCATATGTCCATCACTAAGCCCAAAATAATCCAACATTCGTGTACCAAAACAAAACGGCGCAAACATTCCATACATCGTAACCGTCTGCCCCTCATGTCGAACCAACGCTATCACAGTCTCGACACCACCATCCATCTGGTCTTCAATCCATTGGTCATCAAAATATGCCGAGGAATCGATAATCTCATCCAAATATGAAATCTTTCCCCCCGTGATTTTTTTCATAACATCTATAGAGACTCGGAACAATCTATAATCATCGAACGTTGAAAATGAACATATTCTAACTTCGTAACCATAATCTTCTTGATTAACTTCCAATTCACGCAAAGACTTATAAAATGTACCAAATTTCAAACAGGGAAATTTGTCGGATGTGACACAAATTCTTTCTCCCAACCTCACTAACTCTTTAAAAAAGTCATCGGGGTTAATCTTATTCTTAGTTAAAATATCAACACATTCGCTCATTTTCTTTTTTCTTAAAAATACGAAATTCTTGAAACATAAAAAGTTTTTTATTTGCTCAAACATTAAAAAAGATAAAAATGATTGATATAAAAAGAATTGAACAACAGACAATCGAACTTGTAAAGGAAGTGGGCCGTTTTATCAAAGAGCAGCGCGCGCAGTTCGATGCAAGCAAAATCGAGCACAAAGGTCTGCACGACTATGTGTCGTATGTTGACAAAACATCTGAACGTCAGCTGGTTGACGGATTGAGCAAGATTCTGCCAGGTAGCGGATTTTTAGTCGAGGAGAACACCGCCGGGCACACCAACGAGGAGTTCGTATGGATTATTGACCCGCTCGACGGCACCACCAATTTTCTGCACAACGTCTATCCGTTTGCCATCAGCGTGGCGCTGCAGCAAGGCGACAAAACTGTGCTTGGCATAGTGTATGAGCTTGGCCGAGACGAGTTTTTCTATTCTTGCGGCAATGGCGCTTTCTGCAATGGTCAGCCCATCAGCGCATCGGCAGCACCCGATTTGGAGCAAAGTTTGATTGTAACCGGCTTCCCGATAAGCAAATACGGCCGTCTCGACGGGCACGTTGCCACCGTGAAAGAGATTGTGCTGCACTCGCAGGGCATCCGCCGCACAGGCTCAGCTGCATCGGACCTCGCTTACGTGGCCTGCGGACGCTTCGACGGATATTTCGAGTATGGACTGAATCCTTGGGACGTGGCCGGCGGCGCCTTTATCGCACAGCAAGCTGGCGCCATTGTCAGCGACTACCGCGGCGGCACCGACTATCTATTTGGCGGTGAGATATTTGCGGCAAGTCCGAAGGTTTATACAGAGGTGCTGGATATCTTGAAAGCGAAAATGTAAAAGTTTTAAGTTAGGTGTTGAGTGATAGGTGTTAAGAGTTTAAACCTGTTCAACTTGTTAAACCAGTTAAACTTTAAACTATTCACCGATTGGCCGATTCACCCGTAACTCCGTCTATCATCTAAAAAGATTAACTACATTTACACTCGCAAAATTTGAATTGATATGAAACGTATTTTATTGATAACATTGGCATTAGCGACACAATTCACAACTTATTGCCAAACACTTAATGTCAGTTTCGACTATGCGGTTTACATGCTCTCCGACAAGCGTTCGTATGTTGAGACTTATCTGTTAATCGACGGAGAATCAGTTAACTACACTGTAAACGATGTTAATCTGGAGTCGAAAATCGATGTGTCGATGATTTTCAAAAACGCCGACGATTTGGTGGAGTTCCGCCATTTTATTGTTGGCAACCCTCCCCTGCCCGACACCGCTGAAGTCCATCCCGACTTTTCCGATGTGCAACGCATATTCATTCCGCAAGGAATATACAACTTTGAGCTGAAAATCAAAGATTTGAACGCACCCGACGAGTTCAAGAAAACCATAACACGGCACGAAATTATCGCTATCGACATTCCTCAGAAACAAGTGGCACTCAGTGGAATAGAGTTGTTGGAAAGTTTCATTCCTAAAAAAGAACGCACCATCAACCTTAAAAACGGCTACGAATGCCTCCCCTACTGCAAGTGCATGTTACCGCAAGAGACTGAATATCTGCGGTTTTACGTAGAATTATACAACGTAGCAGCCGAGCTCAACGGACTTGGCGAATGCTCAATCTACACCAGCATCCGCGACGCCCACTCGCTACGGACCATCGCCGGACACTCGTCTAGTTCATCGGTCAACGCCATGAACTACTATCAGTATATGAAGGAGATAAACGTGAAAAAACTGACATCGGGACAATATTTTCTGACTGTCGAAATACGTGACAAACACAACAAATCGGTGGGTACGGCATCGAAATATTTTGAACGCGAAAACCCCGGATTCAAAGTGCCGAGCTACAACCAAACCGGAAAAACTTTGCGCAGCGCTTCGGCATACAGTAATTCCGACACCGTTGCTATGATACTGAACGACATGAAGTTAATTGCAGACAGCACCGAAATTGGTATCATCAGCAAAGCCGTTGCGTCAGCCGATATGATTATGATGCAGCAAACGCTCCACGACTTCTGGGTTCAACGCAACCAGTTCGACCCCGACGGCGCACTGGCCAACTTTGTCAACCGCGCCAATGCAGCCCGCCAGCAGAATTGCAGCCCCAACCAAACCCAACTGATGCTGCGCTATGGTATCCCCAACACAATTGTTGACAGACGCAACGATGAAAAGCCGTTCGAAGTTTGGCACTACTACAAAATCGGCAACCTCACAAACATCAAATTCGTGTTCACACCGCAAAAAGGCACTTACACGCTTCTGCACAGCAACATGCCATGCGAACGCCAAAACGACGGTTGGAAAACTGAGTTGTTCGCCAAAGGAGAGCCTCAACCTGCAGATACGGAAATATTTGAAGGACTATGATAATTTGAAATACACATTGCGGATTGTCTTTTGCCTAATGTCCGCAGTCTGAAGCATCAAAAAAAACGATTCACCAACAAGATGAAACCTCTGCAACTAATCGGCTACTACCTTACAATGACGCTCTTTCTGGCGGTATGGATTCTGCCGAAACCACTGCAGATGTTGTTGGGGCTATTCATTTACGTGATTGTGGCGCACGTTTTGCGCTATCGCAGAAAGGTGATTATCACCAATTTAACAAAATCGTTTCCGCAGAAAAGCCGAAAAGAGATTAACCGCATTGCACGGCGTTACTACCGGCACCTATCATATATGATTATTGAGGCTGTAAACCTCAGATTTTCAACACGCAAGCGCATATCTAAGTGTATGGGAGTGCAAAATCCCGAGCTGCTTCAAAAACTCATCGACAATGACCGCAACGTACTTATTATCTTGGGACATTACGGCAACTGGGAGTATGGTTGCGCCAAGATTGCCGAATTCGACATTCGCACCGCTGCCGTTTACAAAAGGCTGAACAACCCTATATTTGAACAATTCTACTTGAAGATGCGCTCAAAAACAGGCGTGGAGCCGATTGTCATGCGCGACACCATGCGCAAAATGGTTGAGATGCGCAACAGCGGCCGCCGTTTTGCGCTGCTCAGCGTTGCCGACCAAACTCCTACCCGTAGCGAAATCCACTACTGGCTTCGGTTTATGAATCAGGACACTGGCGTGTTCATCGGCCCTGAGAGGCTTGCAAAGAAATTCGATATGGCAGTACTCTACTGCGAGATTAAACGTTTGGGATTCATTCGTTTCAACACGCGCTTAACTCTCATAACCGATAAGCCTGCCGCCACCGACGATCACTACATAACCGACCGTTTCTACCAACTTCTGGAAGCTTCAATAACCGAATGCCCCGAGAACTGGGTATGGTCGCATAGAAGGTGGAAACATCAAAGAACAGAATGAATTTGAGTATTGACTCAACCGAAACCTGCATATATAAACCAACAATCAATCACTAAAAAACGCAAGAAGATGCCCAAAGATTTTTTCAAGTCAATATTGTTTGCAATCTTAATTCTTTCAAACACAACCACTGTGCTTGCTCAAAACAATTATTATGCAACCCCGACTTTTGTGGTACAGCCGTCGAATATGTGTCTGCAAAAAAACGAATCATGCACCCTAACCTGTCTGGCAAAATATGCGAATTCAACCGTTTACTACTTCTGGTACGAAACCGACAAAGAAGGATCGTATAAAATTCCAATATCCGATAATTGGAGCGAGTCACCTGACCTCACGATTGAACCTTTCACCGAAACAGGATACAAATTTTACATCTGCGAGGCCACTACAGACCGAAAAAAAACAGCCAGCTCCGATATTGTTGTTGTGGCACATACCGGGCTGCCAATTGTGTACATATCAACAGGAGAAACCCCAACATCTGCAATAACCAAAGAAAAATACGTTCCTGCCGATTTTAAAATAGTAATGCCCGACGGCACACAAAAAAGCTATGAACTCAAAAAGAAGGGCATAAAAGGTCGAGGAAATTCAAGTTGGACTCATTCGTCAGACAAAAAACCTTACAACTTGAATTTCGACAATAAAGTATCGTTTTTTGGACTGCCCAAATCGAAAAAATGGTGTCTGATTAACAACTATGCCGACAGAAGTCTTTTGCGCAACAAATACGCTTCAGTGCTCGGAACAGAATTATTCAATTCGGAATGGAATCCCACCCATACGTCTATCGATTTGATTATGAATGGCGAATATCTTGGCAATTACACTTTTTGCGAAAAAATATCATTAGAAGAAGGAAGGGTGGATTATCAGGACATTTCAGATTGCACCGAAGAAAAAATCACAAAAGGGAAATATACCGACCAAAACGGTGATGGTGTTGTTGATTTGTATGATGGCGGATTTGTTCTTGAATTCGACTTTCGAAAGGATGCTGATTTTTGGTTTAATACCAAAAGAAATCTACCTGTTGTATTAAAAGACCCTGATGAAATTGAAGAAACAACACGGGAACATATAAAACATGTGGTTCAAAACGCGGAAGATGTGTTGTACTCCGATATCTTTTCAGATGAAGAAGAAGGTTGGAGAAATTATATTGACGAATATTCTGTAATTGACTGGTTCATTGTTAATGAGTTTGCGAAAGATGTTGATTGCGGAACTGATGGCATTATAACCTCTGTTTATGTAAATTACTCTCCCATCGATGGCAAACTACATTTTGGACCTAATTGGGATTATGACATCAGCTTTGGCCGTTCAAACTACACTCATTGCATTCAGAGTTCGGCCGGAACCAATCCTAATAATTGGTCCATAAGGTATATTGAATGGATTTCACGCTTATTCGACGACCCATTGTTTGTCACCAACCTTAAATCACGTTGGGACGAAACAAAATCTTCTCTGTATCAGACTTTAGGAGACAATGGTTTAGTCCAATCGCTGGCTGACGAAATTGCCGTTTCGGCTGAGGCGAACTTTGTAAAATGGAAAATACTTGGAGTATCAATTTGGCCGGTTGATGCCGCTGGTTATGAAAACAGAAAAACCTACCAAAGCGAAATCGATTATTTAAAAATGTGGCTCACACTACGTTATTCATGGCTTAATGATGCCATAAACAAATCCTTCGTTATAACATACAACCTCAATGGCGGCACACTTTCAAAATCAAATCAAGAAGTGTTCTTATCAAAAGGCACCAAGCCATTCACCTTAAACAATCCGACAAAAGACGGATACATTTTTGTTGGTTGGATTGGCACCGGACTCGACACCCCTACTGAAAAGGTTACCGTTTCCGACGACAATCTCGGCGATAAAGAGTTCACCGCCGTTTGGCAGGAAAGAAAAGATATCGCCCTTTGCGATTTTGCTGCCGACAATGAAGCTATTTATACAGGAAAAACCGTAATCCCTGAAATCTCAATTACCGACAACGAACTACAACTGATACTATCCAAAGACTATACAATAACCCCAACAGACGATTGTATTAACTTGGGTGAACACTCCGTCACTATTACCGGCATTGGTTCTTACACCGGCTCTGTTTCTAAATCATTTACCATTATACCGAATGTGCTCAACAGTCCCACCATTGTCCTGTCGGCCGATGTTTCCACTTACAACGGCTCCGCAATAACACCTACAATAACAATTAAAGACGGTAAAACAGTCATCCCCGAATCGGAATATACCTTATCCTTTGCCAACAACACCAATGTTGGAACAGCCACTGTGACAATCACGAACAACGATGGAGGGAATTATGTTGTTTGCGACACTTCTGCAACATTTACAATTGTTCAGATGCAAATTGATACTGCGCTAATTGAATTGTCGGAAAGTTCTTTTGTTTACGATGGCTCCGCAAAAACACCTTCTATAACAATCAATTATGGTGAAACCATAATTCCTGAATCGGAATACATCGTAACCTTCACAAACAATACTGACGCAGGAACCGCTACTGCTACTATCACAGATATTGAAGGCGGGAACTATTCTATTAAAAGATTCCAAGCCGAGTTTATCATCATTTCCAAAACAATTGATAATCTAACTATCGTATTATCAGAAAACGAATTCATATACGACGGACAGGAAAAAACTCCTTCTATAATGGTAAAAGATGGCGAAACCTTGATCCCCGAATCGGAGTATTTGGTAAGTTACACAAACAACATATCTGTTGGAACTGCTAAAGTAATTATTACCGACAATGAAGGAGGAAACTATGTGGTAACAAAAACCGAAACCGAGTTTATCATCAATCCCGATGAATCACAGAATCCTACTAGTGATATTTCTGAGACAAGAAACAATGCAAGAGTTTGGGCTTACGAAGGATCGATTTACATCGAATCATCATTTTGCACAGAATATAGAATTGTTGACATCAACGGCCGAATAATAACCGTATCAACTGCAAATTCACCGCAAGAGGAGATTCAAATTGCCAAAACAGGTATTTATTTAGTACAAATCTGCAACAAGAGCTATATGGTTTTTGTTAAATAGCAACATTTCCTCCCCCAAAAACAGCAAACATTAAAAGGCAATGCTGCCGCAATTTGCGACAGCATTGCCTTTTAATAATCCGATAACTATTTGTTGTTACATTATTTACAAACCGGACGGACTGTAAATCCGTAATATCGCTGCATACCAGCATTCCACCATATATCTGCTGCGTTTAATGAAATAGCTGAACTTACCACCGCAAGCGAAGCTGTCCAATAGTAACTTGAGTAAGTTGCATCAGACAATTCTTCTCCGCGTTTGAATCCTGCTATTGGAATAAATATATGTGCATCAACCAGCGAATAACCTTCCAACGGTGCAGAAGTACCATCTTTAATGTCGTATAGAGTTATTTTCCTTCCCTTATCAGCTGCGGCTTTGGCTTTATAGACAATATATCCGCGGACATTTGTTGTATCAGCATAATTCTCAGTGTACAACCAATAGCATTCGTCTTGAAGCTCTACAAGTTGTTCTTTTGTCGGCATTTTCCATTTGCCACCCCAGTTGGCCACTGCTGCATCATCAACATCATCAAGTTGTGTTTTTCCGTCGCCCACAAATTCTTTAGTGTACCAAACTCCACCTATAGCGTTATCTGCAACCTGATACTTATTATAAGAGTATCCTGTTTCAGTTCTAACCGAATACTTATAGGTGCTGTCATTATAGATGACCTTCGGCTCCGTCTCGCCCCAAGCCAAATAGTAGCCATAATCTTCGACTTTTTGTGCTCCAATATTCATTGTCGCCCAAAGCTTGCCCGAAGGCAAACCAAAATCGACAGCTTCGTGGCCATTGGTATTACCACCTGCCTTGCAAACCGCCCTGACACATATGCCCCTTGAACGCGTATAGGAATCATTTTTAAAGTCATAATCAGTAAGGTCTCTCTTCAAAGTCCAAATTTGAATTCCTCCCCATGTCCCATTACTAAGTTCGTTTGTCCAAAGTGGCCCTATATAACCTTCATCATAAACAGATTCGCTCCATTCCATCTTAGTTCCGGTATACGGGAAAAACACTTCATTTCCATTTCCCTTTAATATCAATCCTGCAACACCAGTTCCTTTGTAATCACCAGTTTCCTCATACTCACAATTCGCGCGCAATTCCTGATAATCCTGAGGCGACGGCATTACCCAATCTCCGCCCCAGTTAACAGCGGCAGCGTCATCCTCTGGAGCGAGCGTTGTTATGCTGTCACCGATGAACTTAATATTGTTATACCAAATACCCACTGAACCTTCGTCGGGCTGATACTTGTTAATTTGCCTCCACTCCTGTCCTTCTTTGGTCTGCCCTGGAGCCATATGAAGATATGTGCTCCAATCGTAAGTTTCTTTAGGTGTTGTTTCGCCCCAAGCGAAGTAATCGCCAAATTCCCAAGGATTTGCAGCGCCCACATTCATTTTTGCCCACTTTGTTCCGCTTGTAAGCCCCAAGTCAACCGCGTTGTCAGCCGAGCTTACACTTTCAGGTATTCCCAAAGAGTTTTCGTTTTTGAAATCGTCGTCTTTGTTGTCGTCTTTGCAAGCCACAAAAACACTTGCCGACAGCAATGCTATTAATGCTGTCCTGGTAATTGAATTATTTTTCATTTGTATTAAATTAGATAATTGTGTTTAAAAAACTGATAAACAAATATTGACATTTTTTTTGGAAATACAAAATGCTGATATCTCACAATGCTCACAACCCTCAGTAATTAGGTTGTGCTATATGAGAAATAATCAAATTGTTTTGCATAATGCTAACTCGAAAAAAACACCCAGCGCCGTCCATATATAACCCAAAACACTTACTTTTATCGGGTAAACTTATAAATCATTGTATATGAAAAAATTTCTCTATTTAGCTATTGGTGCTGCTATGTTGGCGTCGTGCTCGACACAAAACAGCGCCAACACCAATCCCGTGCTGACCATCGAAGGCGGCCAAGTTCAAGGTGTTAACACCGAAATACCGGGCGTGGTTGTTTACAAGGGCATTCCTTACGCCGCACCTCCAATCGGACAAAACCGCTGGCGCGCTCCGCAGCCCGTTGTTCCTTGGCAGGGCGTCAAAGTATGTGACCAATTCGGACATCCGGCATTCCAAGCCGCGCACTATCCGGGCGGATACACCACCGAGTGGGGCTATGGCGAAGAAAAAGCCTACAGCGAAGACTGCCTCTACCTCAACGTTTACACCAAAGCATCGGCGCAGCCTGAGAAGAAACTGCCCGTGGCCATTTGGATTTTTGGCGGCGGCTTGCGCGAAGGCTGGGGCTCGGAGCCCGAGTTCGACGGTCAGGAATGGGCTGCCAAAGATGTTGTACTGGTAACGTTCAACTACCGCGTCGGGCCGTTCGGATTCTTTGCTCATCCCGAAATCTCTGCCGAAGACCCAGAGCACGCTACCGGCAACTGGGGCACTCTCGACCAGATTGAAGTTATGAAATGGGTGAAGAAAAACATCGCTCAGTTTGGCGGTGACCCCAACAACGTGATGATTTTCGGACAAAGCGCTGGAGGCCGCAGCACCAAATTCCTGTCGGCTTCGCCACTCACCAAAGGATTGTTCAACAAGGCTGTGATAATGAGCGCAAGCGGATTCCTAAGCCCCGAGCGCACCGATGTTCCGGCATTCTTCCGTCAGTCGCACCTGACGCTTAAAGAGGCTGAAGCACAGATTAAGGAAGTGTGCGACTGGGCAAACCTGAAGACACTTAAAGACTTGCGCTCAGCATCGACCGAGGAGATTTTCGCTCTTGGCTCGCTCTACGCTCGGGTTACCGGTAAGCGCACCTGCCTCAACGCCGGCCCCATTGCGCCGTATATCGACGGATATGTAATGGATAAATCGTTCGACGACGCCTGCCTCGACAACACTCTGGCCGACGTACCTTATATGATTGGCTTCACCCTCAACGATGCCGGAAATATGGCCGGTCAGATTGCCGATTTCTGCCTCAACCGTCAGCAGAACGGCGGAAAGGCTTGGGCCTATCAGTTTGCCCGCCCGCTGCCGGACGACGGCAGCCACCCCGAGGATTATCTGAAGGGCGCATTCCACTCATCGGATTTGTGGTTTGTGTTCAAATCGCTCAAGCACTGCTGGCGCCCGTGGACACAAGGCGATTGGGATTTGTCGGAAAAAATGCTCACCGCGTGGAGCAACTTTGCCAAATTCAGCGACCCCAACGGTGCCAACGGCGGCGATTGGAAGCCGTACACTTCTGAAAATGGACAGTTTATGCGCTTCAAACTGAACGAGCAAGACGCCGAAGACTCGTCGCTTGGCGAGCCGCTACAAGCGCCGCAAAGAACACGTTGATAAACAAAAACGATAATAAGAGAACAGGGAGCGAAGTTTTCGTTCCCTGTTTTTTTAGTTCAATCGCGATTAAACTAAATAAAAAATGCTATTTTTGTAGCCGAAAATGCATCACGACAATGCAAGATAGCGAACGTTTATCGGGACAAGACCAACTTATAGAACGATTTGGCACCTACTTTGAATCGATTGGTTTCCAACCAATTGCAGGTAGGATTATCGGGCTGTTGTCAGTGTCGGACCGCGAGGAACTATCGTTCGACGAGATAATTAACCGCCTGAAAATCAGCAAGGGTTCGGCAAGCGTGGTTTTGCGCAAATTGGTGGCCGAATGCCGTGTGGCAGTTGTCGAGAACGGTCGTCGGCATTACTACAAACTGAAACAACAGAACTTGTTCGAACTGCTCGACGAGTTTGAGAGAATGTGTGACAGCGCACGTCATCTGCTCAATGCCACAATCGACCTGAAAACCGATAAGGAATCATCAAACGCAAAGTATTTCAACGAGATAATCAACACTATAGACAGATATAAAACGATTACGGCCACAATGAGGCAGGCCGTTCAAACAATTTGAATTATGAAAAAGAGAGTTGTAATAACTGGAATGGGAATTTACTCGTGCATCGGCAAGAATCTTGACGAGGTGCGCGAATCGCTATACAACGGAAAGTCGGGCATTGTTTTCGACCCCGAACGCAAGGAAATGGGCTTCCGCTCGGCTCTGACCGCTTATCTTGAGAAACCTGACCTGAAGGGCGTTCTGTCGCGCAACCAACGCGTCTATATGCCTGAACAGGCAATGTACGCATACGTGGCCACGGCCGAAGCTCTGAAAAACGCGAAAATCGACCAAGACTATCTGGACCGCAACGTTGTTGGACTTATGTACGGCAACGACAGTAGCGCCGACCCTGTGGTTAAGGCTGTCGATACAATGCGCGCCAAAAAGGACACCACTCTGGTGGGCTCGGGCGCCATTTTCCAATCGATGAACTCGACGGTTACAATGAACCTTTCGTGCATCTTCAAACTGCGCGGCATCAACCTGACGGTGTCGGGCGCCTGCGCAAGCGGCTCGCACGCCATCGGACTGGGCGCACTGCTCATCAGCAACGGCCTGCAGGATATGGTTGTCTGCGGCGGCGCACAAGAGGTTAACCCGTTCTCTATCGGCAGTTTCGACGGCATCAGCGCCTTCTCTACCCGCGAGAGCGACCCGACAAAGGCTACCCGCCCATTCGACCGCGACCGCGACGGACTGGTTCCTGGCGGCGGTGCGGCAACCGTTATTATTGAGGAATATGAGCACGCCGTAAAGCGCGGCGCACCAATACTTGCCGAAATTTTGAGTTACGGATTCTCGTCGAACGGCGACCACATCTCAACACCAAACGTTGCTGGACCGACGGCTTCGCTCGAAATGGCAATCAAACTGGCTGGCATCGACATCAACGAGATTGGCTACATCAACGCTCACGCGACTTCGACACCCGTTGGCGACGCTCAAGAGGCAAAGGCCATTTACAACGTGTTCGGCGACCGCCGCATCGAGGTTACATCGACCAAATCACAGACTGGCCACGAAATGTGGATGGCTGGCGCAAGCGAGGTCATCTACTCGATGCTGATGATGAAAAACGAATTCATTGCAGCCAACATCAACTTTGAAAATCCCGACGAGGATTCGGCCAAACTGCTGATTCCCGACAAA
>JAFZWI010000035.1 GCA_017617355.1 Salinivirgaceae bacterium
AAAAAAAGGGTAAGCAACTTATATCGCACCGCTACAACCACCTACCCTTGCTTCCTTCCAGACCTGGGGGAGTTCAGCAGGAGCTGGTCGTATAAGACTTACCCGCGGCAAAAGTAGAAATAATTTGGTTTGGTGCAACAAACCAATGATTGAATAACTGAAGGATTGAATGCGTGAATTATTAAAACATTATTTAACCCGGAATCGTTATATTTGTCTTTTTATTATCGGGAAAACTTAAACACATATTTATTATGAAAAAACTTGCAACTCTTTTGTTCGCCACATTGCTTGCAGGGCAGGCTTGGGCGGAAGTCTATTACGATTTCATCGTTGACAATTTAAAGTATGTAATTTCTCAAGACAACAACAATGAAGTTTTTGTTGCTTCTTATGACACAATGCCCCAAGGCGCAGTTATAATCCCTTCAACGGTTGTAAACAACGATATAACTTATACAGTTACCGTTGTGCGGAACTCCGCTTTTGGTGGTTGCAACAAAATCACATCGGTAACCATTCCGAGTACGGTTAAAATTATTAGGGAATTAGCGTTCTACTCTTGTAAAGAGTTAACATCGGTAACACTTTCCGAAGGTCTTATTACAATCCGCGAAGAGGCATTCAACAATTGCGACAAACTGGTATCAATAGATATTCCTGAAAGCGTTACAACTATTGGAGAGAAGGCTTTTTATGATTGTCACAGTCTGCCATCAATAACCATCCCTAATTCTGTCACGAAAATCGGGAAACGCGCATTCGGGTACTGTAGAAGCCTGACATCTATAACCATTCTCAATGACACTATTGAAGAATACGAATTTCAAAATTGTACAAGTCTGACCACTATAACTATACCATCAGGCATTACTAAGATTGCCGGTTACGCGTTCCTTGGGTGCAGCGGCTTAACATCAGTATCTATTCCCAATACCGTTGAGAGTATTGGCTATCAGGCGTTTCGTAATTGCACCAGTTTGGAATCGTTGGAAATACCTGATGGGGTGACAACTATTGTTGATATGGCGTTTGATGGTTGCTCGGGGTTGAAATCGGTAATTATTCACGAATCGGTTACTGATATGGGCTCCTGGGCGTTTACGGGTACCGAAGACATTCTATTCAAATGCTATGCTGCCTCACAACCTGAAAGTTGGAGTGATTACTGGAACACTTACGACTGCCCTGTTATATGGGGATACGACCCCAATGCAAAAACTTGGACAGTTAATCTTTCGGCTAACAATGCCGAATACGGCAGTGTTAGCGGTGGCGGTCTTGTAACAGACGGAGTAACCACAAAAATCAATGCCACACCTAATTCGGGTTATAAATTTGTAAAATGGAGCAACGGATTGACAACCGCTTCAGCATCAATCACGGTTATATCTGATACAACGCTTGTAGCTGAATTTGAAGAAATACCTACGTGGACTGTCACCCTTACTTCCAACAATGCCTCGTATGGCAGCGTGAGCGGCGGCGGCAGCGTGGAAGACGGAGCAACCACAACAATCAGAGCCACACCAGCCGAAGGCTACCACTTTGTGAAGTGGAGCAATGGTTTGAAAGGCTCCACGGCATACATAACCGTTAAATCAGACACAACGCTTGTGGCGGAATTTGAGAAAACAAATATTTTAGAAACTTGGACTGTCACTCTTTCGGCCAACAATGCCGAATACGGCAGTGTGAGTGGAGGTGGTACAGTAAATGACGGAGCAACCACAACAATCAAAGCCACGCCAGCCAATGGTTACTATTTTGTGAAATGGAGTAATGGTTTGACAAATGCCACCGAAACTATAACCGTGACATCCGATTTGAATCTTGTGGCAGTTTTTGCGGAGAAGGTTGTTTCTTCTGTTGGAGACTTGAAATATGAAATCACAAGCGACTCGACAGCGCAGGTTGTGAAGTCAGACGATTATAAAACATTGACAGAAGTTGTGATACCCGAAACAGTTGAGATTGACGGCAAGACATACACGGTTACATACATAGGTTATGACGCATTCAGATATTGTACGAGTCTTGCCATTCTTAATATAGCAAAATCCGTTACAGGATTTGACTTAAATGCATTGTATGGTTGCAGTGGTCTGACAGAAATAAATATAGATGATGAAAACACAACATTTTCTTCAGTTGATGGAGTGATGTTCAATAAAAATAAAACGGAATTAATTCAATATCCGGAAAACAAATCCGGTTCATATACGATTCCGAATTCCGTTACCGATATTCATTTTGGCGCATTTTCACGCTGCAAGAAGCTGTCATCCATTAACATACCAAATAGTGTAAAACACATAGACAATTTTGCTTTTCTTGGATGCACAGGGCTGACGGAAATAACCATTCCCAATAGCGTCACAATAATTGGAAACCAGACATTTGAAGATTGTACAAACCTTTCAACTGTAACAATACCTCAAAGCGTTACTGAAATCAAAAATAGCGCCTTCGAAGACTGCTCAAGTTTGAAATCTATAACTATTCCATCAAGTGTTATAAAAATCGAATCTGCCGCGTTCAGAGGTTGTGATAATCTGACTAATATGAATCTTGATGGCAACAAATATTATACGTTCGAGAACCAAACACTTTTTAACAAGGATAAAACAGAATTGATAAAATATGTGAATGGTGTAGCAACCGGAGAATATATCATTCCAAACACGGTTACGCGAATAGGCGATGATGCGTTTTGCCAATGCAATATATCATCGGTTATCATACCAGAGTCGGTTACAAGCATCGGCGGTTGGGCATTTATGCGATGCTGGAATCTGACCTCTATCACCATTCCTAATTCTGTGACAGAGCTTGATGATTATGCGATTGAAGATTGCAACAGCTTGGAATCTGTCATTCTTTCTGAATCGGTTAAGCACATAGGCTACTCCAATTTTAGCGGTTGCAACAATCTTACTTTCAATGAGTTTGGTGGCGCTTACTATATTGGGACTACTGACAATCCATATTATGCACTCATCAGAGTCAAATCAACCGACATTGAATCGTGCGAGATACACAACAATTGCAAGGTTATTGCTGAAGGGGCATTTGGCGGTTGTGAAAATCTGCAATACAACGAATATGATAGTGTTTTGTATTTGGGCAACACCGATAATCCATATTTTATGCTTATCAAAGCCAAATCAACCGATATTGAATCGTGCGAGGTAGGCAATGGTTGCCGTATTATTGGGAATGATGCATTCTATAATTGCAATAAACTGACATCAATCACCATCCCCGATGGCGTTACAAGCATTGGAAGTAACGCCGCCTAAAAACCAACACTTACAAACTCTTTCAATACGCTTACTAACTTACTGATACCCACCAATTTAAAAGCGTAATTTTCTTTTCTCTTTCGTCAGCAATAAAGCGCATTTTTAAGCAATTTTCTCGCATTTTTGTTTCTCGTTTTGTTTCTCGTTTCCGATTTTTTGCTATCTTTATAGTGTTGAAAATTTAAAACCTATAACGATGAAACAGATTGTTAAACTTCGAGTGAAAAAACTCGCCAATGGTCAAGGTTCCTATTATCTTGATTGGTGCCAAAACGGCAAACGCAACTATGAGTATTTAAAACTCTACATCGACCTCACGCCGAACCCATCGCGCGAAGTCAAAAAGCAGAATGAGGATGTTGAACAACTCGCGCAGACAATCCGCAACCAACGCGAGAATGAACTAATCAAAAGCCCCTGGGGAATCAAAAAAATCAATCGTTACGAAATGTTTACGGAGCGCCTCGTCACTCTGGGAGTTAACTGCTACGACCAGCGCAAGGTGTGCGAACTCTTCAAAAAGTGTTTCGGCGGTGACGTTCCACTCGTTGAGATGGACCGCGAGAAGATTCTCACTTTCTACAAATTCCTCATCGATTGCGGCTATTCTCAAACCACTATCAAAGGCTTTTGGGATAGAGTGAAAACCACCATCAAAAGCGGTGTTTTCGATGGTTCAGTCAACCCCGATTGTATGCGCGATTTTCCAAAGGTAAAGCGCCCCGCGCCCGTTGTAACCTACCTAACCGCCGAGGAAATAACCAAGTTGAAAAATGTGGAATGGCAGAACAAAGAGAGCAAACGCGGCTTTTTGTTCGCCATCTATTCAGGCCTGCGTTATTGTGATGTGCGTAAACTCAAATGGGAAAACATCACCGCCGATAATTTCCTCGTCTTCAATCAAACGAAAACGCAGATTGATGCGGCCACGGGTAAAGCCTACGCCATCACACGTCTGCCGCTCAACCGCCAGGCGATAGAGATAATTGGCGAGCGTAAACGGCCACAAGACCGCGTTTTCAAATTGTGTGCAAATGACACAGTAAACATCCATATTCACGAAGCAGCCAAGAAAGCGGGAATCGAGAAAAACGTTCACTTTCATATGGCGCGGCACACGTTGGGCGTGCAGTTGCTTTGCAACGGCGTTGAAATTTACACCGTCAGCAAGTTGTTAGGCCATAAGAGCATCCAAACAACGCAGCGTTATTATTCCAACATCACGGAAGATAAAGCCCTCGACGCCATCAACAAACTGCCCGAGTTCTAACGAAAAAAGCGGACTGCAAAAGTCCGCTTTTCCCTCTTTAACCATCTAAAAATCAGTACTTTATAATTACTTGACAATCAGCAAGTTATATAATTGATAATCAGTCGTTTGAGAGAGTTTTGCGCAGAAAATAGGCATTGCGCAAACTGCGCAAACTGCGCAAACTGCGCAAACTGCGCAAACTGCGCAAAACTCACTGCTTTTTGTAAACGCCCTGGCGAACCCTGAAAACACGCCCACGGGCTACTAAATCCGTGATATGCCGCCGCGCAGTCGCTGGAAGGATTTGAATACTTTCGGCCGCCTTTATGTAGTCGGCGCGGTCGAACTCATTCGGCAGCACGTCGAAAAGGTTGTCGGCCGCAGTGCGCTGCGGTTGAGGTTGGGAACCACCGAAAGCCGAGTTTTTCGGCAGTCCCATATAGACGGCTGCAGCGTGTTCGATAAGTACGGCAGCAATAGACAACGCCGAATTAAAATCGGCATCGCTGCACGTGATTTGGTTGGCTTTTGGCTGAATGTCAACAATGCGCAGCGCAGTAAGCACCATCGCAACGCGGAACGTTATCAGCCCAAGCCGACGAACCGACCCCAGGAACCTCAACCCATAACGGCCCGAATAGTCCGCGGTCGCTTCGGTGAAGAACTGGTTGAACGTCTTGCTTTGCTTGCTGCTGAATTTGAAACGAGTGAGTTGGCACGCTTTCAGATAGTTGTAAACGTTGAGGAACCGCTGCGCGAAGAAATCAAATTGAGTGTCAAGTGTGCGGCTGCTTTTTGTGTCGAACACGTTGAGCCATTCAATTTTTACGGGCATCGAGTAGAACATAAACCGACTGAAAAGGCCGTTTTCTGCGTCTGGTATCAATGTAGACACTTGGCGAGGCGTGCCGCTAAAAATTGCCGAAAGTTTTGGCTGAAGGAGTTCAACGTGTTCGCGGTTACGGCGGCGCACGTAACTTATTGTTTCGTGGTGGAAAGCCTTTCGGAACCCATCGCTGTAATTGCCGTGTTCACTCTTGAAGGATTGCGCCAGCGTATCGCCTTCGGTCTCGAAGATAAGGCCAACGCCCTCGTTATCGTTGAGGATTTGAAAGACGCTCGTCGCGCTCGCGTTGGCAGGTATTATGAGCATACGCTGCGGAGGCTCTTGCAGTCGTTCCAATTCGCTTTTGTCGCGCGTACGGTCATAAATCTGCATCAGTCTGTTATACTCGGTCCACGCCAGGCGTGTAGCCTCGCACAGTTGGCGGTGTATTGGGTACACCAGGCGACGGCAAAGCGATAAACGCCCTTTGCCCGATGACGCTTCGGCCGTAACAAAAAGATAGAGATTCGGGAACACCTCGCGCTC
Source organism: Salinivirgaceae bacterium (assembly GCA_017617355.1). Classification (GTDB taxonomy): domain Bacteria; phylum Bacteroidota; class Bacteroidia; order Bacteroidales; family SZUA-534; genus RUG13583. The sequence continues at coordinate 5,930 of JAFZWI010000035.1, forward strand.
ACCATAAACGCCGTAGAGATTGGGCAGACAGGCCGAGAAGGTGACAATCGAGCCAAGAATAAGAATGTCGGCATCCTCGCTGCCATTGGCGCAGTGCGCAATGTCGCGAAGCAACGGCGGCAGCAGTTCGACAACTTCGGGCTGAATGGTCGGCAACGGCACACGCTCGGCTTTCGCCGTTTGTGTGTCGGCCGCCGTGGGCGATTCAGGCCGCTGCGCATCTGATTCGCCCGAAATGTTTACGCCAGCATTTTTTGCAAGGGCAAAAAATGTGGCTATCGTCACGCCGTGGCCGTGCGACTGCAAGCAAGCAGTAAACTGATTGTCAGTCTCTGCGGCTGCGTAGTCGGGATAAAAGCGGCTCACACGTTGGTAATAACTGCGGCCGCCCTCGCCAAAGGCATCGGCCAGCGCAAAACCAACGTTCCGCCATTCCTCGTATGTCGGCGCAATGTCTACGCCTTGCGCCTCAATTCGGCCGACCACCGACTGCACACGCGCTGCCACATCGTCGGCGCTTATCGTCTGCGGTTCACGCTGCCAGGCTATAGAGTTGAATTTCATATAACATTGGGATTTGCGTATGCGTCGGGGTCGTATGGTAAGAAGCAAGCACGGCACACGTCGCGGCCGCTTCGGTCAACCTCAACGCCGTATGTGAATTTTATGTAGTTGGCCACCGCTGTAAAATACTCGCTGTGCGACAGTGTGCACTTGTCAATTGCTATAATCCACTTCAGACCATCGCCCGACGGGGAACGGAAAAGCAACTGTGTTTCAAACATCGTATCGCCAAGCAAGCGGTTTTTAAGTTCCTCAACGTCGGCAATGTGGTCGAAGTCCAGGCACATCAGCCCAGAGTGCTGAATGAGTGCATCGGCGCGGCGCGAGTTGAACGTGCCGCTAAACGTGCAGAAATCGAACACACGGGCTTTATAATCACGCGCTGCTGCTTTGTCCGTTATCGCTCTCAAACACTCGGTTATAGGCTTGTAATACTCGCCAGTGATAACCTCGTAAACGTTTTTGAGCGTTACATTCTTATAGGGGACCAACGTCCGCACAGGTCCGCGGAAGAACGAGAACCGCACAGGTTCCCGATTGCGGTACTCGTCGCCAATGTGCAAATACAACTCGTCGTTGAGTTTGCGCAGCAACTCATCGCCGCCTATTTTGTAGTACAACGCCGCAAAGTCGAAGCAGTCACCGTTGAAATCAGGCTTTGCAACGTCGAAGTGTCGGGCTATTTTTGAGTTTACCGTTGGGTGGATTTTGATTTGCAGTGTTGGCGAGTTTTCGTTGAATGGGTTTTTCACCATCACCGCGCTGCCGTCCGCTTTCCATTGGTAGTTTTCGGGATAGAACAACCGCAAAACGTGTTTGTATATGTCAACGCCCCAATGTGTTGCCCTTAAAATCGCGTCTTTCATAACCCTCTGCGTTTGCGGTTGATAAACTTGTTCGCTTGCGCTTCAAGTTCTTCTGCTGAAGCGGTTCGGTTTCGTGTGAGGTAGTTCGACAAATCCTCGCGGCGGAAATAGTATTTCTTTCCTGCAGGGCAGAAATACGGCAGTTCGCGGTTCTGTGTCAGTCTGTAAATGTGAGCCTTCGACACATTCAACATCTTTGCCGCTTCCTCAACACTCAAAATGTCTTTCCCGTTCAGGTTCTGCGTCGATAGCAAATCGACAATCTCGGCAAGCATTTCTTTGATTTCGTTCATTTTACATTGTTTTAGTTAAACAAAAAAAAGCCGTGGTTTACACCAGCGGCTACAAATAGAAATCAAAAAGCGCCTTGGGTACACCCGTGGGTATAACCAAATTTAAAGCACAAGTTTCTCGGCAATGCCACAAGCCAACAGCAGCGCTTCTGCCTGGACTGCTTCCATATCGTTACGCGCAAATTTCATTTCGTCTTTCAAATACTTTCGTATGTTGTCCTCGGAGTAGCCCGATAAGAAGCCAATCAAGCGCGCAATACAAGAGGCGTCGATATTTGCCAGCGTCACGCCAGCACGCCTAAAAACGGCCATACAAGTTGAGGCAATCACCTTCATCCGTGCCTTTGCGCGTGCGCCTGGGCTCTCTTTTGTCAGTTTGTCAAGTTCATCAATCAAGTTCAGTTCCTCGTTGATAAAGTTTACAATGTCGCCAGCCTTAAGATAAGAGGCCTGTAGACAACGGCATCGAAGTTCAATCAGAGCCGTTTTTCGTTCAATGCTTTTCTCGCCGCCTTGTATCGACATAATCTTATCAAGACGGCAGCGCATCTGTTCCGTAGTTAGTACATCCATAAGAATTAGAATTAATCTGCGTTTAATTTGAAATTCTTGAATTTGAAGAAAATCCACACGTAAAAGGCTAAAAATCTGACAATAGGCCGTTTTGTGTTGGTGAACGTTTTGCGCACTTTGCGCAGTTTGCGCAGTTTGCGCAATCGCTTTTTCTGCGCAAAACTCATTTTTTATTGCGCACCCACCTCAACACAAAATCGTAACTTTGAGCCACTTACAACAAGATTGCTTATGGAAACAGTATCAAAAACGGTGCGCTATCCTTCGCTTTTTCCTTACCAACTCGCACGCCACGCCGAAGTGAGCCGCCGCACTATGACAAAGTGGATTCACGCACAACGCTTGCAACTCGAAGCCTGCGGCTACTCGCGCAAGCAGCGCATTTTACCGCCTTCGGCTGTAAAATACCTGTGCGATTTCTATTGCATCATTCTGTAAAAACAACAGCGGCCATCTTTCGACAGCCGCTGTTTCTATGTCAAATTTAAAAATGAATGATTAATCATTCGAGCCTAAAAGTAGCACTTCCTGCGTAATCGCCAAATCGAATTATCCATAAAAAGTTATTGATATGGTTTTAAAGTCTCGCAGTATTCCTTATTCACAACCCTGTCACGCATTAGTTTCATATCGGTAAAGTTCCGACTGATATTCTGAACCAATTCAATGTAATTGTCAAATCCATCATCTTTTCGATAATAGTAAGGCTTGATTGATATGCAATTCTTATGCTCAAACAATGTATTAAGCAGTGTGCGGTCGGAATTGCCGCAAGAATGTCCCATAATGTAAACCTGGTATGGGGCGGATTCCATAAATCTCAATATTTTTCTGTAATTGGCCGATTCAAGGTATCTTATGGTTTTTACATTCTTTAAGCATTCATCATTATCGAGATTCTGAAGTTCCTTAAAACTTGCGTCCAACTCATCGCCATAACCGAATATGACACTTTGCGGGTCATCAACCTTGCCGTGGATATAATTGATTAAGTCCAAATACTCATTATGGTATAATTCGGGTGTTTTCGTATAGTTAAAACTCAATAATGTGACTGTATCTGGAAGCATATATACGGCAGGAACATCAGTATATAGACATTTCCCTGTTCGGTAGTTTCTATGGAAGTAATTAATACTTTCTGTATAATCCTCATTTTTTAACCCATATCGCCGTATTTTTTTCTTCACAACCGATATATTTTCTTTCATCCAAGAATCCACCCAATCCTTCACACTGTTTTGGGCTGCGACGGAAATATCTTCAATTCTTATTGGCGCAAATATCTTTTCCTTTATAATGTCAATGGCTATTGCCTGATTTTCAATACTTTTTAAATAATCAACCAGCAATAATTTAAGATATTCCAATTGTCCATTCAGTCTTGTAAGTTTTTCTTTTGATGATTCTTCAAAGGCATATTTTGTCAGCAGGTTATAATACTCATTTTCAATGTCAACCCAACCTTTTGTTTCAATGCTTTTTATTATTTTCCCGAAAAAGTCCGAATAAGTTACGTTGCAATATCTATCTTCACGTATGTATTTCCAAACTTGTTCACCCGATAAAGGGGCTAAATTTCTACGAGTTAATTCTTGATAGACAATATTCCACGAATTACCATCTTCACGTTCAAGTGTACATAATAAATCCTTTGAGACGGCAGAGTATTCATTGGCAAATTTGTTGAATTTATATTTCCAATATCCCTCTATGAAATCCTTATAACTGGTTTTCAGGTCGTGTGCCAAATCAAATCCGTTGCCTATCAGAACTATGCGATTCATATTATGTGTTATTGATGAAAACTCAAATTTAGCATTTATTTCCCCTTGTCGAAAACTTTTCATTGCTCTTTGTTTGCCTTTGAACGCTCGCAATCTTTTTTCGTTAGATTTGCCTAATACAAAACAGTAAATGAATTTTGTCAAAACACATTAAACATCAATAATTCACGAAAATGATTACAAAGAAAACAATAGGTCCATATTTGTTTGGTATGGCCAACATCCTTCGCGGTAAAGTTGTTGACTACAAGTCATACATACTATCGCTATTGTTTTTCAAACGCCTTTCCGACAATTACCAATGGGAAATTGAAAACAGCAAAGAGCAATTCAAAAAAGAAAATGGCCGCGAGCCTTCGCCTCGTGAATTGGAAGTGCTCACAAAGAAAAAACACGATTTTGTCATTCCTGATGGTTGCTTTTGGGAGGATATCCGTCAGTGTCCCATCGATAAAAAAAACGGAGCATTGGAGGATGCGGTTTTGGCTATTGCCGACAAAAATATTGACAGAAACGGTAGATATATTCTGAAAGGCATCATCGATACAGCGCGTTGGAACGAACCTGCACAGGATGGTTCTGGTGGTAAGAAACTTGACCCAGAAGTGCTGACAAGTCTCATCAATTATTTAAGTGCCGTTGATTTGAGCAATCGAAACGTTAGTGTTGATGTTTTGGGCGATGCCTATGAGTACCTAATCAAGCGTTTTGCCGATGAGAACAAAAGTGGTACAATGGCTGGCCAGTTCTATACACCGCCTGAAGTGGTTGATATCATTGTCCGCTATCTGAAACCGCAGAATGGCGATACTATTTACGACCCTACTTGCGGCTCTGGTGGCTTTTTGCTAAATTCTGCAAAATATGCCAAAGCGCATTATAATTCGCAAAAGAGCGTTCGTCTGTTTGGCCAGGAATCAATTGGCAACACGTGGGCTATCTGCAATATCAATATGATTCTTCACGGGCTGGATGCTCAAATCGAATTAGGCGATACCATACGTGACCCAAAATTTAAAAACAGTGAGAATGAACTTGAAGTCCGTACATTTAATAAGGTAATGGCTAATTTCCCTTTCTCACAGGAGAATTGGGCGCAAAATGGAGAGCCTGAAAGAGACAAAAAGGGAAACATTGTCAACAATAATAATGGCAAACCAAAACTCGTATACAAAGAATATATTGACCCATACAATCGCTTTATTTATGGTATGCCAAAATACAGCAATGGCGATTTTGCATTCATTCAACACATTATTGCTTCTCTCGATGAAACAGGTAAGGCTGGTGTTGTTTGCCCGCAAGGCGTTTTGTTCCGTGGTCAGCCTGAAAAAACCGAGGAAGAAGATGGCAAGAAACGCAAAGCCGACGATGAGTATCTTATCCGCCGTGGGCTCTTGCAGGGAGTTGGGTTTGCGCAGAATATCAATATTATAGATGCCATTGTGGTTCTGCCAGGCAACCTGTTTTACGGTACGCCAATTCCAGGTGCGATTGTATTCTTCGATAAGAACAAACCCGAAGAACGTAAAAACAAAGTTTTGATGGTGTATGCCGCCAAGGAAGGTTGGTATCGCGAGGAAGCCAATATGAGTGTGCTTGAACCGCAGGATGTACTGCGTATTTCAACCATTCTTGAGAGTTGGGGCAATATTGATGCTGCCAAAGAATGGATAACGGAACAAAAAAATAGGCTGTTTGCGCAAATCGAAGAAGAACTTGATTTCCAATTGTCGGAGATTGATAACGACACCGCAGAAGAAATTGAAAGGCTTACTGAAAAATTGGGAAATGCCAAAGGTGCCGTCAAGAAAAAAGAAGATAATGGCAAAAAGCCTACTGCCACCGAACTCAAAGCCGTTGATACAGCGCAGAAGGCATTGGATAAAATTATGGCCGATAAAACCTCTCGCATAAATGCCGCCAATGAAAAAGCCGAAAAGCAGCGCAACGCCATCACCGATGTTGAGAAGGAACTTTTGCAGATGTTTGCCGACCACGAACTTCGCAAGCGTTACTTTGCTATTGCTGATATGGAGGAAATTGAGGAAAACGACTTCAACCTCAACATTCCGCGCTATGTTGACACCTTTGAGCCAGAGGAACAAATCGACCTAAAAGAAGCCATAGCCGATTTTCAAAAAACGTTACAGACCGAATCGGAAACGGAGAAGGAGTTGGATGAACTGTTGAAGAGTTTACAATGAACAATTAAGAATGGAACTGAAGAAACATAATACAGAAATGGACAAAACGTCCGAATCTATGTCAGGGCTGTTTCAGGATGCGTGCGTCATAATCGACCAAGCACAGACATCGGCTTACCACGCAGTGAACGGAACGCTTATCAAACGAAATTGGCTGTTGGGTATGCGCATACAGAAAGAAGCGCTCAACGACAAGCGTGCAGAGTATGGTGAACAAGTGGTGAAATCTTTGTCCGTATTTCTTACCAAACGCTATGGGGAAGGTTTTACTAAAACCAATCTGTATAATTATTTAGGTTTTTATCAATGTTGGCCCGACTTTTTCCACGCAGCGAGTGGAATTTCTCTGGAAAATGATACCGAGAAGATTTTCCACGCAGTGAGTGGAAAATCTGAAGCCCCAGCATTGCCAGGCTTATATAGCCAGTCGGATATATATGACAATATGGCGCCAGCAAATCCTTTGCGATTATCGTGGACTCACTATCGTATCATATTGCAGGAATCGAATGCCGAAGCCCGACTTTGGTACGAAAACGAGGCTGCAAACGAAATGTGGAGCACCAGAACCTTACAGCGCAACATATCGTCGCAATACTACCACCGTATGCTTCAATCGCAGAACAAAGCGGCGGTACACGACGAGATGGTGAAACTCACTCAACCGCTGCAAGACAAACTGGAATATTTGAAAAATCCAGTTGTGGCTGAATTTTTAGGCTTCAAAAACAATTCAGAATACACCGAGAGTCGTCTTGAACAGAGCATCATCGACCATCTTGTCCCATTCCTTATGGAATTGGGCAAAGGCTTTGCGTTTGTCGACCGTCAGAAACACATTCACACCGAAAAGGAAGACTACTATATCGACCTTGTATTCTACAATTACCATTTGCGTTGTTTTGTCCTTATCGATTTGAAAACAAAAAAATTGAATTACCAAGATGTGGGGCAGATGGATATGTATGTGAAGATGTATGATGAGTTGGTGCGCCCCGAAGGACATAATCCTACCATTGGCTTGTTGCTTTGCGCCGACACCGATGATGATGTGGCGCATTATTCGGTGCTCAATGGCAACGACCAACTTTATGCCGCCAAGTATCTCACCTATATGCCCACACAAGAGGAACTAAAACGTGAAATTGAGCGGCAGAAAGAATTTTACAGGTTACAAAATGACAATATGCAATAATGGAAAGAGTTAAAGATTATATAACTAAATATGTGAAAGGCAAAGTGCCAAAAGTTATGTTTTCAACTAAAGAGCCTGATACTTTGCCGTATTTGTCACCCGATTATTTGCGCGATGTTGCGGAGCCTGAATTTTACGCGAAAAAAAGTAAAAATTCGGTAGTCGTTGATGATGGCGAGGTTATCGTTTTGTGGGATGGTAGTAATGCGGGGGAAATATTCATTTCAAAATATGGCATTTTGGATTCCACAATGACAATGCTGCAATTTGATGAAACTCAATTTGATAAAACATATTTCGGTTACTCATTCCAAAATTTAGAGTACATTTTGAAAGCCAAAACGGCAGGTTCTGGCATTCCTCACGCTGATAAAGGTGTTATTGGTAAGTTAGAGATTTACAAGCCTTCACTTTCCGAACAATCCGCTATAGCCACTATCCTATCGAAAGTTGATGAAACAATCGCATCAGTCAAAAATAGTATTGTTGCCGCCGAGCGCCTGAAAAAGAGCCTTATGCAGAACCTTCTCACTGGCCGTATGAAACCTGATGGCTCTTTGCGCACCGAAGAAGATTTTTATGACGATGAAAAATTTGGAAAGGTGCCATTGGGGTGGGAAGTTAAGAAACTAAAGGAGATAGCAAGTATCCAAAGAGGCATATTCAGTCATCGTCCAAGAAATGACGAACGATATTACAATGGAGAATACCCATTTGTTCAAACGAGTGATGTAGTGGGAAGTGTATACTTCCTTAAAACCGCTTCCCAGTCATTAAATGATTTAGGAAAATCTGTAAGTAAATGTTTCCCTTGCAATACCATAATTATGACTATTGCGGCAAATATTGGATTTGTCGCATTAACAAGTTATGAAGTGTATTTCCCAGATAGTTTAATCGGAATAAATGCAAATGAAGAAATAATATTGCCGTCATTTCTATTTATGGCGTTAATGAAATATCAAGCAATTCTTGATGCACAAGCAACTGAAAGTGCGCAAAAGAACATTAATTATAGTAACCTTAAACCTTTACAAATACTATATCCATCAGATAAGAATGAGCAGCATATTATTGTTGATAAGATAAAGGCAATTTTTAAAGACATAGAAATTAAACAAGACAAAATCGCAGTCCTTGAAAATCTTAAAAAAGCGCTGATGCAGAATTTACTGACGGGAAAAGTTAGAGTAAAAAAGTAAAATGTTGAAATATGAGCCAATTGCACGAAAACAAGCCTGTTGAAGCCAAAGTAACTGAATGGCTCACCCAATTGGGGTGGGACTATTGTTCGGCTGATGATTTGAAAGTATATGGTCGCTTGCAAATGAATGCGGTGATTAAGCCTATTTTGGTTGAACAAGTGATGAAATTGAATGGCATCAGCCAACAGGCCGCAAATGTGGCAGTTGACATCTTGCTCAACAATCTACGCAATGCCATTCCCATTGAAGGCAACGAGGCTTTTGTCAACCAACTTGTGGATGGCGTTACCGTAACCATCGACCGCCACGACCGCACAATCCGCTTTATCAACTTCGATGATATTTGGCAGAATAGCCTTATTGTCACCAATCAATATGTGGTGCAGCAGGTTCGTACCGACATTTGCCTGTTGGTCAATGGTATTCCGTTGGTGCCAATCGAGGCCAAGCAATGCGCGCGGCGCGGCACCAACTGGCTCGAAGGAGTGCGTCAGTTCCAAACCTACAAGCAACGCAGCGATAAACTATTTATGTGCCACGTGTTTGGTGTGGCTTGCAATGGCAGGTTAAGCAAATACGGCATTCCAGGCGCGTCAGCATCATATTTTAACGAATGGAAAGATTCGCTCATCGCCACAAAATACGATAATCCGCTTCTGCACCCCGAAAACAATCTGTGCCGTGTTTATCAAGATGAAGCAGATGGCCTGATGCACTTCGATGTGGAGCGTCTGCCTAATGGTCAGTTGCTTGAACAGATGAAGTTCGGCATCATTGGCTTGCTGCAGCCCGAGCGTGTACTCGACATCTTGCAGCACTTCATTGTTTTTGAGCGCGACAATGGCAATATTATCAAGAAAGTTGCGCGTTATCAGCAGTTGCGAGCCGCCAACAAGATTGTAAAACGTGTGGTTCAGTCCGAAAAAGCGCAGGGTGTTATATGGCATACACAAGGTTCTGGCAAATCGCTCACTATGCTCTACACTGCCTATAAGTTGCGCAAGACCGAGGCTTTAAACGACCCTACAATCTTCCTTGTGGTTGACCGCAAGGATTTGAAAGACCAAATGGGCGACACATTTTTCGCTTGCGAGTTTCCAAATGCTAACATAGTAATGAATATTGGCGATTTGAAATCGATTCTCAAAAACAAGCCCGCTGGCGTTTTCATAACTACCATTCAGAAATTCAGCGAATTGGGCGAGATTAAAGATGAACGTGATAATGTCATTGTGCTCATCGACGAGGCTCACCGTACCGAATATGGTGATTATCAGATGGAACTTCGGGCTGTTTTGCCAAATGCCAAGCGGTTCGCCTTTACTGGCACGCCAATCCCTAAAACTCATCAGGAGTTTGGTGTTAAAGGTGAAAATGGCAAATACGAGTATTATCTTGATAAATACAGCGTTATCGATGCAATCAACGATGGCGCCACAAAGCCAATCCGATACACTTTGGGACCATCTCAATGGTTTCTCGATAAGGACAGTTTGAAAGAAGGTTATGATGAAATAACTGCCGAATTGAACGACGACCAGAAACGATTGGTTGAGCAGCGTGTTAAGCCGTGGAAAACTTTGATGAAAAAGCCTGAACGCATAAAAACACTGGCCGCTGATATAGCAAAAGATTTCCGCGAACGTTTGGAGCCGCAAGGTTTCAAAGCACAGGTGGTTGCTATTGACAAAGAGGCTTGTGTGCTGTATTACAATGAATTGCTCAACTACTTTGATAAGTCGGAAATCCGCATAATCTTTTCAACTGGTCAATATGAAACAAGCGAGCGTTACGATATGTTTTCGCCGTTCTACATCGATGATAAGGAACGCAAACGCCTGATTGACAATTTTAAAAAGCGTATCACTGATGAAGAAATAGCCAAAGGCAACAATCTGAAAATCTTCATTGTATGCAATATGTTGCTCACAGGTTTCGATGCCCCAATTGAGCAAACAATGTATCTTGATAGTCCTTTGCGCGACCATAATCTGTTGCAGGCTGTTGCCCGTACCAACCGCCCTTACGATTATGGTGTTGGCGAGAATCGTCTTTCAAAGGAATTTGGACGCATAGTCGATTATGTTGGTGTATTCCAGAACTATAAGGATGCCTTGAACTACGACCCCGAAGATATTGGTGAGTTTGAAGATGTTGATGCCTTGCTCGAAGTGTTCCCGAAAGAACTTGACAAAGCATTCGCACCTTTTGCTGAAATCAAATTGGAGGATAGTTACGAGTGTCAGATGGCCATAATTCGCAAGTTGAGTGAAATTGACCACGGTCAGTTTGAAAACAGTTTCCATCGGGTAGTTCAGTTATGGGAAGCCATCTGTCCGAATCCTGGTTTGCGCCCTTTCCGCACCAAATATCTTTGGTTTGTTACCATCTATGAATTGTATTTAGAGGAGTTCCGCCGAATTGATTTCGATGCAGAGTTTTTCGCAGCGCAAACTCGCAAACTATTGGAAGAAAGCGCTACTATGCTCGATTTCCGCGGTCATCTGCCCGAGATTGTCATCGATGCAGATTATCTTACCAAGTTGCAGGAAACTCGTTTGTCACCTTCCGACAAGGCCGAGAAAATCATCCGCGACATTGAAACAATGATTCGCACCAATCAGAACAATAGTGCCATTTACATTGAATTTCAGGAGCGTTTGGATGCGCTTATCCGTATGAAGAACGCCAACGCCATTGAAATTGAAGGTCTTTTGAAGAAACTCTCTGAACTTTACACCGAAGTGGACGAAGCCGTTGAAATACCTAAAAAGATGGGTTTTGAAGATAAGGGCACATTCGAGATTTATCAGATTCTAAAGAATGAACTTCAAGATTTTGATGAGGAACTTGCCCGCGAATTTGCAAATAAACTGGCGGAGAAAATTAAACAGAGAATTTATATCGGATGGCAAGAGATTTCAAGGGAATACAATGATATGAGACACGATGTGGAATTGTTTTGCGCCAATGAAAAATATGATGCTTTGAATGTTTATGGAAAAGATGCCTTGTACGACTCTTTGATGGATTCTATTGTGCGAAACTTCAGTTTGAATTGATATGCTGCCAGAAAATTGCACCGTTACTCGTCGCGATGTCAAAAACGCTCGCCTTCGTGTGAACGAGGATTGTTCTGTGCAGTTGTTCGTGCCGTCGGCTTTCACCGACGATGAAATTGAACGACTGTTGGAACGGCGTACACAATGGATTACTGATAAGCGACATTTCTTTGAGCAAAAGGCAAAAATACAGTTGCGCCGCAACGAAATTTTGCTCTTTGGTAATCGGTATGCTTATTTCTACTCAACCCAATATCAAAATAAGGTGGTAGTCAATCATTTGAGCAAGACAATTCAAGCAAGGCGCGATTTGTTGGATGCTGCCGTTCAGGAAAAGTGGTTGAAATCAGTCGCAAGAAAACACATTGCCGAGCGTGTCGCCGCGCTTTCTGAAGCCTTGCTATTGCCATACAACAAATTGTTTATTCGCAGCCAAAAACGCAAGTGGGGTAATTGCTCGCCAGAGAAAAACATATCAATAAACTGGCGCGTTATCAAAGCACCAGAGTTCGTGATTGATTATATAGTAATTCACGAATTGTGCCATACGATTATAATGAAGCACACTGTCCGCTTTCAAACCTTGCTTCGTTCTCACTGCCCAGGTTGCGAAGCCGCACAATCGTGGCTCGATAAATATGGGAATAGTTTGTAGTTGATTATGAGTAATGAAAATCACATAGAATTAGAAGCAGCACTTGACATATACATCAATTCTGAAACGATAAATGCTGATAATGCGCAACAAGTAATATCCGAATTCGATGAGAATTGGAAAACAATTGTGCAATATGATTCTACCAGAGATTTTCAATCTAAATACGGTCTTGCACTTCACAAACTTTCTTACGCATATTTCAGTTGGTCGATAACTTCAGCAGATGATATAATTAGATTGTCGAAACTGGTAGAAGAATATGTCAACAATGAGCGTTCCCCATACGATTTGACAATCAAATGGATTGTATATTACATTATTGCCGCTTGTTGGCACAAAATGGGGAATTTGTATGATGGTTTGGCAATAGAAGCACTCAAAAAATACATTTTCTATAGAATTTCACCATTAAGTTATAAACGTTTTTGTCCAACAGCATACGTTTTTAGAAAATGCGATGAATTTTTATATCAATCGCTTGCTAATAAACAATTAATTTTGTCTTCACCTGCCAAATTTAACGACCCTTTCGATATCCCTATTTTATGCTTGTTAGAAGAAAAAGATAAGTTTGGTCTTAATCCTTTAATAAAACAAGCCTATTCTGATTGTTTGAAGATTGCTTGCTTTACTAGTAATATAAAATTATCAGATAACGAGAAAAAAGAAGGAAGTAATGAAGATGAGTTTTTAAATAGTTTAATGTGGGCGCATTATGCTGATAAGCACACTGGTATATGCATTAAGTACATATTCGATGACGAATCTTTAACAAAATTATGCTGTGAAGACAAAAGTATTCTTGCATTTTTTGGGGATATAGAATATGATGGTGGCGATATTCTGAATAAGTCATTTGATAGTGTCAAGGAGAAACAAGCCTTCTTTTATAAAGGTGTGCAGTGGAAATATGAAAATGAGTTGCGGTATTTCTATTTTGATGTGAATGGAGAAGGTGATTATGCGACTGTTGATATTTCCAATTGTGTTGGAGTTGAAGCAATATATTTCGGGTTAAAATGTTCCCCAAATGATAGAAATGCAATCCAAAAAATTATGGAAGGCAAGAATGTGCAGTTTTATGAAATACAAATGGACGAAAATCACTTTGGTAAGTTAAAAGCGGTTAAAGTTCCACAGTCACACAAAATGTCGTAATCGCCCAATCGCGTTAATCCGTTAATACCGAATTGCGTTTTGTTTGTTTCTGCGACAATGCTTGCCGCCAACAAAAAAAGTTGGCCGCTAAAGCGACCAACCTTTTTTCATTTCCTCAATAGCCTTGTTCCAACCGCCACCGCCACCACCACACCCAAAAAGAAAACCCAGTCATTCCGTTGTTTAATCACTCTATCAAGTTGTTGCTGTTGTCGGTCAGTGGTTGAGGTTGCTTTTTTAGTCCTGGTTATTTTCACCACACCGCCGCCGTTCTCAATAAGGTCGGCAACAACGCCAGCGCACTCTTGGTCGGCAAGCGTCGGCTCAACAGGCCGCTGCGCGGCAAATCGCCGTCGCTTGCCTCTTTCAGCCTTTCGGCCTTCATTTTCCCCACGCTCGTTGTTTGCCGTTGGTTTGTTTACAGCGTCGGTGTTGTTCGCAAACACCTCAATAATCGTTGTTTGCTCACTCTGTGCGGTCGAATCCGTCCGCGCTTCGCTTCGGCCGATATTCTTACCGCATTTGCAGCCCCAAAGCAACCAAATAGCCGCCAATATCAAAACCCAAATTAGCAGCACTTTAGCGTTCATTTTTGTGTGTCTGTCCATCATAGTTGGTTGCTTTTAGGTTGTTTGCCAAATTCCTTGTGTACGTCAAAACAAGGACAAGCCTTGTTTGCGTACTCGTTGTGTCCGTGCACAGGCACGTCCCCAAAAACGTCGCGCAGCACTTGAACAGCAACTTTCAGCGCGTCGCGCTGTTGTTGCGTTCTCGTGTCCGCTGGCTTGCCGTTTGCGTCGAGGCCGCCAACGTAGGCAAGCCCGATACTGTTGGCATTGTGGCCTTTACAATGTGCGCCGCACATCGTAATCGGCCTACCATTCTTTATTTCGCCGTCAGGCATCACAACGTAGTGGTAGCCAACATCTTTGAATCCCTTTTGTTTGTGCCAGGCACGCAGTTCGTCAATCGTCAATTCACGCCCTGCCTTCGTCGCCGTGCAGTGGATGATAATTTCATTTATCGCTCTCATAGTCAGCCGTTTTTAATTCGTTAAGGTCAATGTCAAAGTGTCGGGCGGTTTTGTCTATTAGAATCCGTCGAGCAATCCTTGCCCATTTGCTGTTGTTGCAACTCGCTTCGTTTTCGAGTATTGAGCACAATTGCCAAAAGCAGACTGCACCAGCCGCTATGTTCGTCAGGTGCATTTTGGCACCCTCGAAAACTACGCTCTCGACCAAATAGGCAAGGATGATAAGCCCGTAAACCTTAATCAGAGTAACCACCACTTTGCCCATTGCCGACGATTTGAATTTGCCGCTCGCTTTGTTCGGCTGCGCCTCACTTGCGCGACGCGCCAAACGCCACGCGCTAACCACATCGTACAAAACGGCCACTGTGCAGACCGCCATAAATGGGAGAGTTGGTTCAAGGTAGGCCGCCAATCCGCAGAGTGCAGCACCCAAGTATTTGATTATCGTTTCCATATTGCTGTGTATTAGATTGTTAAACAATCGCGCTCAAACTGAAAAGGCGGCTTTCGCCGCCCTTTCGTTTTGCGCTTCTTCGGTTTACAGCGTGCCGTAGTAGTGCGCCATAGCCGCACCAAAAGCCGTTTTGTACTTCGCCGATGCCTGTGCAGCGGCTTCCCATTCTGCCTTTTTGGTGGCATCCTTCAAGTCGGCTCGTGCTTGCGCAGCGGCAAGTTTGAACTTCTCTTGAACTTCCAACTGTGCTTCGGTTTGCTCACCCGAGCGCAAGCCGATGCGATAAAGGCAAGTTTTGCCGTTGATGATTCTGAAGCAGAATCGGTTTCCGAGTTTTCCAGCCAGTCCTTCGGTGACCAGATTGTCTTTAACGTAACTCATAGTGGTACAATTAATTTGGTTGAACAATAATTTGGTTGCCGCAAAACTATTGTCGGCTGACGGCTACGATGCCCAATATTGCCCGATAACGTTCCGTAATCGAGCAATCGCCCGATGTCGATTTGTGAAAAAAGG
>JAFZWI010000036.1 GCA_017617355.1 Salinivirgaceae bacterium
ACGACCGCATTGTCCGCCGCTTTCTGGCGATATTTTTCCCGCCTGCCGAATACCGCAAGGTCAGCATTGAACTGACCGTCGGCACCGAGCATTTCTTTGCCAATTTCAAGATTCTTGAAACGCCTGGTTATCTGACTGTTATGGGCGACACGCCAAAAACCGACGACAACAATCAGCAGGACGAGGTACTCGACACCAACCAATTCGAACTGATGAGCAAGTTGAAAAAAGGCTCTGTGCTGCCCGTTGTCGGATATGAGTTGAAAGAGGGCGAGACGTCGCCGCCGAAGCGCTACAATTCAGGTTCGCTGATTCTGGCAATGGAAAATGCAGGACAACTGATTGAAGACGAAGAACTTCGAGCGCAAATCAAGGGAAGCGGCATTGGCACAAGCGCCACCCGCGCCGAGATTCTGAAGAAGTTGGTGAATATCGACTATCTGAACCTTAACAAAAAGACACAGATTGTGACCCCCGCCAAGTTGGGTGAGATTGTTTATGAGGTTGTCAATGCGTCGATACGGCCGCTGCTAAACGCCGAACTCACCGCAAGTTGGGAAAAGGGCCTTACAATGGTAGCCAACGGCGAAATCGGCGAGCAAGAGTATATGACCAAACTTGAAGCCTTTGTCCGTAAACTGACTGACAGCGTGAAGGTTGTGCAGAACCAATCGTCGCTAACACCGGTGTTTGGGGCGTTTGAGCAGTATTATAAGTGAGTAAAGAGTAATGATACAAAAAAAGCCGGAACGAATCCGGCTATAACCTTGTCAACGACTTGCCGAAACAACGCACCGAAAACAAGCCTCGAAGGTTCTCGTTTGCCGCGTTTAGGTGTTTCTAACGGTATAGGCCAACGGTCGGCAACGCCGCAAAGATAACAAATTATTTTACTCTTTACACCTTAAACTTTACACCAAACAAATCACGCCCCAACTCTTTTGCGCATCGCCGAGAGTATCAGCAATATAGCTCCAACAACAACAAATATCGTCCACAAAAGCATTCTGCCTTCATCATAAACAAGCAAATAGGTGTTGCCCGGAACGACATCGAAAATAATGCAGCCGTCATCTATCTTAGAATCAACAACTTTTCCGTTGTGAGTTACAATAGCACCCTTGCCATTTGGCAGACGACGTTTAATTGTAATCGGGCAGTCGAATTTCGTTAGTTTGCTTTCTGCCGTAACATCAACCGAAATCTCAGTCTCCTCGCCTTGTTGTTTTTCGCTAATTTTCAACGAATTGCGCTCAATAATATATTTCGAAACCTCGGCAAAAGTGCCAACCCAAAAAATTGGCTCGGCATCATGCACAAATTTTAGATGCGTGTCAAGGTCGACCGATTTGATTGGCGAATAGCCGCCGTCATCGTCAATTCCGTGAATCAGATAGACACACCAGCCATTCTCCTTGGCGGCCAGCTCAGCCCACACATTGAAGTCGTAGGGAGTTCTGAGATATTTGCTTTCAGTTCCCACCAATCGCGAAGCAATGGCGAACATATTCTGCGGCGACGGTGTGCTGAACGACTCACAGCAAATACGGGCCGAAATGTAATAGTCAGCGACAATAGAGTCGATGCCGCGCACACAGTACGGATAAACCATTGTGATACACTCTTTTCCAACATTCCGTTCAATAATCTCCTTCGATTTTGCAAGCTCGACAGTCTGCTGCTCGGCGGTCATTTTATCCAGATAAGGGTGCGAAATGGTGTGTGAGGCAATTTCATGCCCGTTGTCGGAAATTGACTTCCAGCCGCTCCAATCCTTAACCCAATCGGTAACAAGGTTGAAAGTTCCACGATAACCGTATTTTTCGAGCGTCGGAACCGCAATCGGTACCTGGTTAGGAGTGCCGTCGTCGAACGAGTAGGTAAGAGCCGCCTGACTGAAGCCTCGCCATTGTGCAACTTCGTATCCTTCAGGTATTTGTGCGTTTATAAGATTTGATATAGCCATTGCCGTAATCAATAAAATATTTCTCTTCATATTAATTGTGTTTTTCATTTCACATAAAAATCAATTTCAAACACTAAATTATTGTATATGCGCAAATATTCAAGTTTACATTTGCAAAAATTACGATAAAATGAAAACTATCAATTGCAGAGGCCGGTTGCTCGATTTAAGCACCCCAAAAATAATGGCTATTGTCAACCTGACGCCTGACAGTTTCTACAGCGAAAGCCGCAATGCAAGCGCCGAAGCGGCTTTGAATCGAATTGAAAATGCGCTGGCACAGGGAGCAGATATAATCGATTTGGGAGCCTGCTCGACGCGTCCGGGCGCTGATGTGCCAAGCGCCGACGAAGAATGGCTGCGCATGAAAGATGTTTTGACAACGGCAAGAAGGAATTTCCCAGACGCCATAATCTCAATCGACACTTTCCGCAGCCAGATAGCCAGACAGGCTATCGAGGCTGGAGCTGACATAATAAACGACGTTTCAGGCGGACAAATTGACGAACAGATGTTCGGTACCATAGCCGAAATGCAAGTGCCATACGTGCTGATGCACATGCGCGGAACGCCAGCCACGATGCAGCAATTTGCTAATTATCAGAATGTAACGTCCGATGTCATATTTGAATTGTCGCAAAAACTTCGACAGTTGACTGACCTTGGTGTTCACGATGTCATAATAGACCCGGGATTCGGCTTTGCCAAAACGGTGGAGCAGAACTACGAGCTTTTCGCACATTTGTCTGATTTCAAAATCTTTGAGTTGCCTTTGCTTGTCGGCATATCACGCAAATCGATGATTTACAAATTATTCGGCACAACGCCCGAAAAGTCGCTGAATGGAACAACCATATTGAACACTTTTGCGTTGCAAAACGGCGCGTCAATATTGCGTGTTCACGATGTGCCCGAAGCTGTTGAGGCGAGAAAAATCGTAGGAATTCTGCAAGGTTACCTATAGTATCTGTTTCAGTTCCAATAAATTGCTAATTTCGTAAGTAACCGGACATCCAGCCGGCTTTTTGCGCGTATTGAAATAAACTTGGTCAATTCCGGCCCGCCTCGCGCCAAGGATATCGATTGGCCACTCGTCGCCAATCATCAAGCTCTCACGCTTCCGCGCATTGACATATTTTATGGCATAGTCGAAAGCTGATTTGTGCGGCTTTTTATAGCCCGACTCATCGGATGTGAACACCTTCTCAAAATAAGGCGCCAAGCCTGATTGTGTAGTCTTAATATGCTGTATCTCAGTAAATCCGTTAGTTAGCAAATACAAATGATACTCTTTTTGTTTCAGATAATCGAGTACCTCGAACGTGTGCTCAACAACGCGCGTTTGATATGGCGATATCGAGATGTATTTCTCGCCAAACTCCTCAGCCAACGGCCTGTTGTCCAATCCAAACTGTCGGAAGACCTCGTGAAAGCGCTTCCAACGCAGCTCCTCCTTCGATATCCGACCCTCGCCGTATTCAATCCAAAGAAAATCGTTGTAATGGCGGTATGCGGCAAGAAACTCCGCCTCATGGTCAACTAAAGCGGGCGTCAACTGACGAATAAGCAACTGCAAAGTATACTCTGAATTGCTGTCGAAATCCCACAATGTGCCGTCCAAATCGAAGAACAGCCATTTGTAACGTTGCGCTGGCAATGGACTATTTTTTAGGTTTGACTACCGCGTTGATGTTTTCAATTTTCTTGCCCGGAGCGTTAACCACATTCAGCTTGGTCGAATAAGGCTCGATGTTAGCTCCTTCGATTTGCAGGACATAATTGCCCGGAAGGAGCGCCACATTAACAATGCTTGTTGTCGGGTTATAGACATACGTTCCGTAAACCGTCGAGCCCTTGGTCTGAACAGTGATTTTCAAGTCTTGTCCGGCGCTGCCAAGCGGCACTTTTTGGTCGCCCTCCTGAGTAACAAGTTTCACCTGATAAAGTTTCACCAACGGGTCGCGGTCGTTGAAAATAACGCGATAGATGTCGGCGCCACCAAACGATTCGGACTTAATGGCCGAAACGTAAGCGTAGTTGCCGTCGGGCGTGTAAGCTATTGTCTTGTTGTCGTAAACGTCATTGAGCGGATAACCGATGTTGCGTGGCTCCGACAAGGCGCGTGTCTTAGGGTCGATGTTGCAGACAAAAATATCGTAGCCGCCCATTGATTTTGTGCCGTTGCTGCAGAAATAGAGCTTGCGGCCGTCAGCTGAAACCATTGGGTACGACTCATCATATTCGGTGTTGATTTTATTGCCGAGGCTCTCAGCATCGCTCCACTCGCCGGTTGGCAGCTGAACTGCAAAATAGAGGTCAAGTCCACCAAGACCACCTTCGCGGCTACTTGAGAAGAAAAGTGTGTCGCCAACGCGCCATGCGGACTGCTCCTCTTTTTTGGTGTTAATCTTCTCCGATAGTTTATTTTTCCCCTTCACGGTGTTCTTCTGAATCTCGGTCGACATCAAATCTTGAAAAGCATCGAGCCCGTCCAAACGGAAATAGAGAGTCGAGCCGTCGTCTGACAAACCGCCCACATACTCATCGTCGAGCGTACATATTGGCGACAAAACGCGGCCTTTCTTGAAATCTCCTTCTTCGGAATATGACGAGAAAATGTCGGTGGCGTAGAGTTTCAGTTGCGTGTCAAATTTCTGATTTGAAGTATAATACAGATTGTCATTGGCCGGAGTTATCATTGGTGTGGTCTCGTCGAGGGCGCTGTTGATGTCTTTGCCCAAATTCACAAAAGTGACATCGACCGGCTTCTGCACCATTTTCTCGGCATTGCCGATATACGCTGACAACAGCTTCAGTTCCCTGTCGTTTTTCAGTTTGGCTTCGGCTTTTCTAAGAGCCTCTCGCGCCTTTGCAAAATCGCCACGGTAGAAATAGGCATAGACCATAGCCACCAGAAAATCGCCGTCCTGTCCGTATTTCTTCTCGGCTTTCAGCAGATAATCCAAGGCCTCGTCGGGCTTTGAGTATGTTTTGGTTTTGCAGACACCTATTGAGTAGGCATAATCGACATTCGATGTATCTTTCTTATATGCACCAAGATACAATTTCAGCGCATATTGGTAGTTCTCCTGCTTGAATTGGAAATTTGCCTCGCGGACATCCTGAGCGGCAACGCTTGCCGGCAACAGAGCCGCAACAATCGACAGTCGGAACAGAAAACCCTTTTTCATATCTGCAGATTTATTTGTTGGTCAACTATTTAACAGGTTTCAACAGGATTGTTTTCTCAATCCAATCGCCCTCTTTTATATTGATAGATTCCTTATAACCTGTTGTCTGTCCTTCAAACTTAACCTCCAAATCGTATTTTCCGGGGAAAAGTGACGCGAAGAATTGTCCTTCTTCAACCACCCATTGGGCGTAGATGTTTCCGTGCTGGTCGTAAACTGTTGCGTATGCCTTTTGGAACTGGTCGGAATGTGGAACGGCGGAGCCTTCGCTTTCACCAACATTCACAGTACCAATATAAATTGACGGCTGCATCTCGGGGTCGCCAAAATCAATCCGGTATATGTCGAGGTTGCCCATTCCCTCTTTGCGCTTGGCTGCCACGTATGCTGTTTTACCGTCGGCAGTGAACGAAATTTTGGTATTGTCAAGAGGTGTGTTTATTGGGAAACCAAGATTCTGTGGTCGCGTCCAGCTGTTGCTGGCCTCATCGAAATAGGAACGGAAAATGTCATAACCGCCTATGCAGTCGTGACCTTTTGAAGCGAAATAGAGAGTCTTGCCGTCGGCGCTCAGGCTCGGATAATTCTCATCATATTCGGTATTGATTACCGAACTCATCAATTCTGAAGGTCCCCATTTGCCGTCGGCGCCTTTGCGCGACATATACAAATCCAAACCGCCGCGTCCACCGGGTTTATCGCTGGCATAGTAAAGAGTGCTGCCGTCGGGCGAGAAACATGCCCCCATTTCAATTTCCTCGGTGTTCATATCGGCCGGCAAATCGGTCGCTTGTGCCTTTGTGAATTTGACACCCTTGCGATGATACATTTTGATATCGTGGGTAGCATAGTCGCCATTGGCGTAAACCAACACTTTGGTACCGTCGTTGCTGACGCCAACCACATTCTCGTTGTCATAGCTGCTTATCGGTATTCTGACAGCGCTCTGCCATAAGCCTTTCTTCATCTCGCTATAGAAACCACTGTAGATGTAGTCTTCGTATTCCTTAATGTAGTTGCTGTTGCTTGAGAAGTAAAGCATTGTGTTGTCGTAGCTTACTACCGGGACCATTTCGTCGTACTTTGTGTTAATGGTGGTGTCGAGGCGTGTGAACGTAACGTTTTGCGGCACGTTTATCAACTCCAACACATAGTAGCACATGTCAATCATACGGTCGGTTTCCAGAAGGTCTTTCTCGTCAACGCCGATTGTCTTGTACTCATATAAAGCCTCTATGGCTTCGGTAAACCGATAGTTGTACATATAGGCGCGACCCAAGAAGAAAGCAGTGCGGATTGGCTTGTTGTTGAAACTGGCAACATACTCCAGAAACGGAACGGCTTTCTCCTTATCGATATTGGTCTCAGTGTAGCATATTCCGATTTTATAATTGACATCAATATTCTCTTTGTCGTATTTGTAAAGCTGAAGATAGTTTTCGAGCGCGAACTCGTAATCCTTTCCGTTAAAGGCATTTTCGGCATATTTGCGAATCATGCTTATATCTTGCTGGTCTTGTGCTGATGCTGATATCACCAATGACAGCATAGAAAAAACAATAGCCAGCAACCTCTTGTCTAATAACATAATTGAATGTGTGAATAAAAATTTCAGCAAATATAAAAATTTAGGGCAATTGACAATCGCCAATCGTCCTTTATTGAAGAGCCTTGTATTTGTTTGTGTTCCACTCCACAACCGTATCAGCAAGGCTTAACGCCGATGTGTTTTCAAGCAAGCTGCGCATCTGCCCCGTTTCAGCCGACGACACAAACAAATCGGTGCCGCTGCCATTCCCAGTAAACAAACCGCCAGCTTCAAGCAATTCATGAGCGCGTTTGGCAACTGCCGGCGCCGGGTCGATTACGGTGACTTTATCACCCGCAATTGCCTCAATTTGTGTTTTGTAGAAAGGATAATGCGTGCAGCCGAGCACTATTTGGTCGGCGCCGTTCTCCACCATTGGACGCACATATTTTTTCAAAAGCGAATCGGCTTCGGGTGAGTTTATTTTATTCGTTTCCACAAGTTCGACCAACCCGTCGCCAACCTGCACAAGCACCTCAATGCCTTGGGCATATTTCTCACTTGTGGCCTTATACAGCCGACCGTCGAAAGTGCCTTTGGTGGCCAACACTCCAACCACTCCGGTTTTAGTGTGTAAGGCCGCCTGTTTTATTGCCGGCTCCATTCCCACAAACGGCACTTCAAACTCGCGGCGCAGCGTGTCAATTGCGGCAGCAGTGGCGGTGTTGCAAGCCACAACAATCAGTTTGCAGCCGAATTTGCCGAGCAAAAAATCAGTAATTCCGCGTGCCAGGTCAATGATTTTGTCCACAGGCTTGTGTCCGTAGGGGCAATGAAGGCTGTCGGCGAAATAGACGATGTCCTCGCCGGGCATCAGCCGCCGCACCTCGCGCCAGACGGTGAGCCCGCCCAAGCCGGAATCAAATATGCCGATAGGGTTGCTGTTCATTACCAAGTTGTCGGAAAAAACAATATCCAATGGAAAAACCACTGGATATTGCCAATATAAATATTATTAATCTATTAATTACAAACCTAACTTCTTCAGAACCAGCGGCATCAAATCGACACTTTGGTCAGACTGATACAGAACAGCACCAGCCGAAAGGTCGAACACGTAGGTGAATTTGTTTTCGTAAGCCACATCGTTTATAGCCTGACGTGCCTTGTCGATAATCGGTTGGATAAGTTTTGCTTCCTGCTCGCTCAACTCTTTTTGTGCGCTTTGTTGGAACATTTGGAAACGTTGCTGAATGTCAGTCAATTCACGCTCCTTAGCCTCACGCAGCACCTGCGGCAGTGAGTCGGCCTGCTCAAGATATTGCTGATACTTTGTTTCGAACTCACTTTGCATGGCAGCCATTTGGTCCTCAAGCTGTTTTGCATATTTCTCCAATTGGGTACGAGCTTGTTCACGCTCCGGCATCTGCTGAAGCAATTTGCTTGAATCTATATGTCCAAATTTAAGATTCTGAGCGTTAGCCACTGTTGCAAACGCCGATAATGCAACGACTGCAACGATTGTTAAAATCCTTTTCATTATAAATCTGTTTAATTTTTGTGTTTACAAATATAGAAAAATACGTTACAAATAATCGCTAACTAATTCTTATAGCCCAATTTTTGAAGCACATCATCACTTTTGTCATACTTCGGGTCGGAATAGAGGAACGAAGCGCCGCCCGCTGCATCAAAAATGAATGCGTAGTTGCCCGATGAGGCTATCTCCTTAATAGCGTTGAAGATGTCGTCCTGGATAGGTTTAATCAGTTCCTGACGTTTTTTGTACAAACTGCCCTCGGCACCGAAATACTTCTTTTGAAGTTCCTTGGTTTGACGCTCTTTCTGCACAATCTCCTCCTCACGTTTCTGTTTCATTTCCTCAGTAAGAAGCACTTTTTCAGCCTGATACTCCTTATACATTTTCTCGATTTCAGCGTAAGCCGTCTCAATCTCACCCTGCCATTCTTTCGACATTATCTCAAGTTGTTCCTGGGCCGACTCATACGAGGGAATGCTCTTCAAAATGTAATCGGTATCGACATAAGCGAATTTCTGTGCAAAAGCCTGCGTTCCAAGCGCAATGGCGAAAGCTGCAATTAATAAACGTTTCATGACTAAAAATTTTAAAAGTTAAGAGTTAAACGTTAAAATGCCTGTCCTATTGTGAATGCGAACTGACTTCCGTTAGAGCCTGGGTTACGCGAATTGGCGTCGAATCCGTAGCCCCAGTCGAGACCGAGCAAGCCAAGCATCGGCAGATAGAAGCGAACACCCACACCCGCCGAGCGGTACAAACTATATGGGTTGTAATCTTTCATCTCATACCACGAATTACCCGCATCGAAGAAAGCGGCGGCCCAAATGGTTGCCGACTCTTTCATAACCAGCGGATAGCGTAACTCAACCGAGAGTTTCTGATAGACATTACCCTGCGGGTAGGCCGTCAGCGAACCGTTGCCGTTACGCCCGTTGTCGTAGCCGCGCAACGGGATGACATCGTAGCCGTAATAGTAGTTGCCGCCTTGCATGCCGTCGCCACCCAACTGGAACGACTCGAACGGCGAGTAGCCCCAAAGGCTGTTGTAGTAGCCAAGCAAACCGAACTCGAAGTTGGTGCGCAGCACTAAATTGCCGTAAATGGCGTTGAACCAGTCGGCTTTGAACTTCCACTTGTGGAATTCAATCAGTTTGTATTTGCGGCGCATCTCCTCCTCGCGGATACTTGCGTTGTTATTCTCAAGACCTTTGCGCTCCTCGCCCGACAATTCCCAGAACTTGCGCGGGCGCATCAGAGAGTAGGGCGGTGTCAGCTGTATCGACAGCGATATGTTTGCGCCGTGGCGCGGATAAAGCTGCTGGTCAAGTGAGTTTCGGCCTATTACTGTTGTGATACTCAAGTTGTTCGATATGCCAGTGCTGAACTCGCTTAATATTGAATAATTCTTAATGTTGTAGCGTTGATAACTCAACTCGTTGTAGAGCGTGAAATATCTGTCGGGCCAACTCAGACGCCGTCCCAAACCAATAGCTCCACCGGTTATCTTCATAAATTGCTCTATGTTCGACTTATAGACGTTTGAGCTTGAACGCACTGTATGGTAGAACGACAATGAGAGCGAATTAGGCTTGCGGCCGCCCAGCCATGGCTCGGTGAACGAGAAACTCATCGAGCGATAGTGCTTGCCGCTTGTCTGCGCCCTGATTGATAGTTTCTGGCCGTCGCCGGTTGGCAGCGGGCTGTACGATTCAAGGTTGAAAAGATTCTGAATTGAGAAGTTTGTAAACGACAAGCCCAGCGTACCTATCACCATTCCGCCACCCCAGCCGCCGGAAAGCTCCACCTGGTCGGAACCGCGCTCAACAACAACAAACTCCAAATCGACTGTTCCGTCAGCCTGATTCGGAATAGGCTTAACGTCCATTTTCTCAGGGTCGAAATAGCTCATATTGCGCAACTCGCGGACTGATGCCATAAGGTCAGACTTGCTGAACAGCTCGCCCGGATGTGTCCATAGCTCACGGCGTATCACATACTCATTGGTGCGGTCGTTGCCATGAATAATAATATTGTTTATGCGAGCCTGTTTTCCCTCGTACAGACGGATTTGCAAATCAATGGAGTCATTCTCTACCTGCACTTCAACCGGAACGGCCTGGAAGAACAGATAGCCGCGGTCGAGATATAGATTCGAAACGGCGTCCTCATCGGAATAGAGGCGCTTGTCGAGCCGCGACTGGTCGAATACGTCACCGCTCTTGATTTCGAGTTGCGAGGTAAGCATCTCTGCCGGATATTTGGTGTTGCCAACCCACTCTATATTACGGAAATAGTAGCGGTTGCCCTCCTCCACTCTGATGTTGATATTCATTGTCTTGTCCTCGTTGCGGTAAACCGTATCGAAGATGATATTGGCGTCGCGGTAGCCGAGCTCATTGTATTTGGCTATCACCTTGTCCTTGTCTTCAACATACTTAGCCTCAATGTATTTCGACGAACGGAAGATGTTGTACCAGGTCTTCTGTTTTGTGCCTTTCATGGCGCGGCGCAGTTTGCGCGATGCAAGCACCTCGTTGCCCTCGAAGGTTATGGTTTTAATTTTTACCTTACTGTTTTTCTTGATGTTGAAATGCAGAATCACGGTGTTTGGCATCACCGTGTCGTCAATCTGTTTAACACTCACTTTCGCATCGTAGAATCCTTTTTTTATATAGAACTCTTTGATTTTCTTCTTCGCCGTCTCAATCATATCGTCGGTAATCTGACTGCCGCGCGTCAGTTTTATCTCATCACGCAAATCGTCGCCCTGCGATTTCGATATACCCGAAAACTCCACCTTCGACAGACGCGGACGCTCTTTCAGGTAGATGTCCAAATAAATCTTGTCGTCTTGGATATTGGTAACCGACAGCTGCACATCTCCAAAAAGACCGTGTTTCCAGAGTTTGTTCAGAGCGTTGGTAATGTCGTCGCCTGGTACGGTTATCTTTTGCCCAACCTGCAATCCCGACAAATTGACCAACACCGTCTGGTTCAAATATTTAACGCCCGAAACAGATATTCCGCCAATCTCGTATTCCTTTGGTTTCGAATAATCGATTTTTATATCGGATGCAGACTGTGCGAATGCCTGTACAGCACTCAGGATAAGTATAATAGCAACTATTATTCTGCTTCTCATTTGTCTCTTTTTTCAGATGCACTAACTCAGTTGTTCGCTTGTCATGCCAAACCTGCGTTCGCGCTGCTGGTAGTCGGCAATAGCCTTGTAAAGTTCCTCTTTGTCGAAATCGGGCCAGAAAGTCGGGGTGAAATAGAGCTCAGCATAAGCAAGCTGCCACAGCATGAAATTGCTGATTCTCAACTCTCCGCTTGTTCTGATAAGCAAATCGGGGTCGGGCATGTCGGAAGTGTACAAAAAACTGTCAATCAAACCATTGTCAATATTTTCCGGTTTCAGTTTTCCGGCCTCGACATCGGCTGCTATCCGCCTTACCGCTTCGGTGATTTCCACCTTCGAGCTGTAGCTCAAAGCCAACGTCAGCGTCATTCCTGTGTTGTTTTTTGTCTTCTCGATAGCCTCACGCAGATTCGCACCCACCTTTTCGGGCAAATCGGCAAGCCGTCCTATCGCATTTAAACGGATATTATTCTTGATTAGTGTTTCAGTTTCTGTATTAATTGTCGATACAAGCAAGTCCATCAGTGCCATAACCTCCATTTTGGGGCGGTTCCAATTCTCGGTTGAGAAGGCGTAGAGTGTCAGATAGCCCACGCCCAATTCGGCGCAGCCTTCGCAGACATCGCGCACGGCTTTTATGGCGTTTTTGTGTCCGAATATGCGCGCGTTGCCTTGTTTTTTCGCCCATCGGCCATTGCCGTCCATAATAATGGCAATGTGCTTTGGCAGCTGATTCTTGTCGATATTATCCTTGAAAGACATACTTTTTCTTTATCCGCGCAAATTTAGTCAAATGAAGGACATTTTTGAGGATATTCGAATTTATACGATAAATAAATGGCAAAATAGGAAAACCAGTCTTTTCCGCTCTTCACCGACAGCTGTTTAATCTGGTTCGACTCCGACGGACTGTCGGCCACATAATCAACCTTGTCGCTGAAGGTTTTCACCATCAGAAAGTCGGCGCCATAGGCCCATTTCTTTTTGGTGTTGTACTTCACACCCAAACCGAACGGCACTGTCACATTCAGTTTTTTCGAATCATCGACAGGCAGCATCATCAAGCCCAAACCGCCTTGCAGATAAAGTGTGTATGGTGTCAGCATTTTGCCTTTCGACTGGAATGGCACAAAATTAAACTCGCCAAGAGCCATAAAACCGAAAGTGTTTTTGGTGAATGAGTAGCCGCGCTCAAGCTGATAGTCGCTGTGCTTGAATGTTGAGTCGTCGGCATGGAGCATGGCGTATGAGAAGATGCCTTTGGCCGAATATCGCTGGTTGAAATTGTGGCGGTAGAAGATGCCACCTGCCGGCCGTGTGCCACGGAACGGCATCTTGTTTATATCGCCCAGATAGAACGAGCCGCCAAGTTGCACGCCCAAATCGCCTTCGGGGTATTCTTCCGCACACAACGGCAACGATATGAAACAAAGCAGCAATAAGACGCTGATTTGTCGAAGCATTTTCAACATTATCTTTTGATTGAGCGGAAATTAGGCATGTGGTTGCGTTTCTCGCGCAATGTTACCACCAGGCTGACATTCACAAACTGATATTGGTCAATCCATTTGCCAAACATTTTATCAAAAGACCGACCTTCTTCTACGCCGCTTACATCAGGTTTGCCCTTCCTGTTGCAGTTGTCAAGACCGTCGTTAAGAGCAACACGCCAACCGGCCTCAAAACCGATGTATGTTATAGGGTCGATACGGAATTTTCCACCCAAACCGCCCATTACTACCGGCGCAACATTGATATAATTGATATCGTAGCGTTCCCTTTGGTCTGTACTAGTCCAATAGAATTTTCCGACATTCATAATTCCGCCCGCACCAACAAACAAATACGAAGGAACAGTGGCGTTTTTCATACGTGTCTCGCCCAAGCTGCGGTAGATTGTGCGGCGGCGGCGCTCACGGATAATCTGAAACTCATATCGTGCCGACAATTCGGTAAAGAATGATTTGAATGCTATTCCTCGGCCATAATATGTTGGTGTTTGCTGGCTTGGTTCACGTGCTGCCATATAACCTGTAAAGAGTGATGTGCCGACATAGTGACGGCCTTTCAAGTTGTATTTCAGCAACGCATCGGCCGTATAGCCTGTGGTTTTGAACGGTCGCACCCAAACGGGTATATCTGTTTTGGGTGAATTTATATCGCCCATAAAGTTAGTCAGACCAAGACCGAGCTGGGCTTCATACCTACGCGAATTCCACTTGTGCCCGGCTTTCTTCTGGGCAAATGCCGACGGCATGCCGCACAAAAGCGCAAGTGCAATTATTGATATCCGAAAGAATGTTAGTTTTTTCATATTGGGCGGCTAATGTAGCATAAAAATTAGAATTTCGGCAAACCATTTCTGCCTGTTTTCAATTTATATGTTACTGAAACCATTGTAAACATATAAAAATCATTGAATTTGGACTCACCGCGTTGGTCAGCTTGATAGGCATTTCCACCATACCTCACATACGGCAGCGGGTCGCTGTCGTCGTTAGTTTGAATGCTGCGGTCGGCCATACGTGCCGCTTGAGGATTTTTCTCCGCAAGCCAGGCATTATCTACATATGTGGTGCTGACATCGTCGATATAGTCGGTGGTAGTGTAGCGCGGGCCAAACTCAAGTCCGGCGCACAACGAGCGCGAAATCGGATATTTGACACCCAAACCGAACGGGAATGCCAAGGCGATACGCGAATATTTTTTGCGGCCTTCCATAAGTCCCTGTCCTTCAGTACCAAGCGGCTGCAAGGCAACCCATTTCCCTGTTCCCTCCTCACCGGTGTCTTTAGCCTTCGGGTTATAGTAGAAGAGCCCCAAACCAGCAAAAACATAGATGTTGGTTTTTTGGATAGTGCTACGGAGTGAGAATTTGCGCCTACGCGACGCACGATAGTTCACTGGCTCCGGAATAATGGAATATTCTACCTGTGCCTCCAACTCCCAAAGGTTTGTGCGGAAACTGAGGTTGCGGTCCTCGCGGTATATGTTTGCAGTGCGTTTGTCGCTGCCGGCTAACATTCCGTATGTCAGCGAAGCCTTGACTGCCAACGGGTTAAGTATCTTATACCGCATTCCGGCCGACAGGGCAAAACGCTGCGACATGAAATCGAAATCGTTCAAAAAGTGTCCCTGGCGCTCGCTGTCCTTACCGCCAAGCTCACCTACAAAAGCCGAAATGCCTACTCCTCCGACAAGCTCATAACGAGTGCGTTTCCAACGGTCGGCTTGCGCATCGGCAAATTTTGGAAAAGCCAAAAATGTGATTATGAATAGAATTACAACCTTCTTCATACAAAAAACTCGAGTATTCATTCGTATGCAAATGAGTGCCAAAGGTATAAATAATTTTTTTATACGGCTTACCAACCGCTTTTTTTACGGCAACAGACGCAATGCGTTGACAAAGGGTGTTTAATTGCGCTTATCAGCACCCCACATCAGTTTGTTGCGCAATGTCGGGAAGAAACCGTGCCCGTCGAGTTTGATGACAGAAATGCTATGCGCCGACTTGCGGATTGATATCTCAGTTGGGGTACGCAGCACAACCGAAGTCGAATCGAGCGACAGCATGTAGTTCAGCTCACGGCTCTCGATACTTATACGAATGGTGCCGTTGTCAGGAATGACAAGCGGCCGCACTGTCAGGTTGTGTGAGGCGATAGGCGTGATGATTATGTTCTGCGCAGCAGGCGACAGAATGGGACCACCGGCACTCATCGAGTAGGCTGTTGACCCTGTCGGGGTTGCAATTATCAGTCCGTCAGCCCAATATGTTGCCAGATATTTGTCATCGATATAAGTGTGAATGACAATCATGCTCGAGCTGTCGCACTTGTGGACGGTTATCTCATTGAGCGCAAACGGGTGCTTAATTTCATCGATGTGTGGCTGAAGCTCAAGCAACGGCCGCTGCTCAAGCAGAAACTTGCCAGTTGCCAAAGCGTCGATAGCGGTGTCAATATCGTCGGGCGAGATGTCTGCCAAAAAGCCCAAACGCCCTGTGTTGATACCCACAAACGGCACATGCAGATATTCAAATTCGCTTATTGCCTTCAGAAAACTGCCGTCGCCACCTATTATAATAATAAAATCGAGATTATTTGGCACACTGGCCGAGGTGTCGATGTTTGAACAGGTAAGTCCGGCACTCTGCTGCCATAGCTTGAACACCGGCGCAAACAGCGGATGCAGCCAAATGCGAGCCTTGTGCCGCTGGAGCGCGCCAAAAAGCACCTCAAGCACAGGCTGATGCTGCGAACCCAAAAGCTGACTGTAAATGGCGACGTTCATCACTCAAGCGATACTACAAAACTGCCGCTGAAATCGGTCAGTTTACGGTTAAAATTCTCTGCCTTATCGCGCGACTCGAACGGTCCGGCAATTATGCGGTAAACCTTGATTCCGTTTTTGTCGCCAATCTGAATCATAATGTCCTTTCCTATCTTTTCCTTAATCTCGGCGCAGCGCTTAACAAGGTTTGCCGCCTCTTGATAGCTTGCAAGCTGCACGCCGTAGCC
Source organism: Salinivirgaceae bacterium (assembly GCA_017617355.1). Taxonomy (GTDB): domain Bacteria; phylum Bacteroidota; class Bacteroidia; order Bacteroidales; family SZUA-534; genus RUG13583. Next base: position 15,891 of record JAFZWI010000036.1, read on the forward strand.
CTTCGGATTTACCACGGTCGACACTATTTTATAATACTCGTTGGCAGGCTTTTTAACCTCAGTCAGCGCAGTCTGTTTTTCGGCATCGTCGCCAGCCGGGTCCGACTCCGACACGCCTGCTGGTTTGCTGCCTGGCCACGCTGGTGTCGACGTGCCAGAGGCCACCTCACTGCCACTGCCGTCGGGAAGGCTCACAACTTCAATCTTGACATTGGTTGTGCCATTGTCGATAAACTTAAGTTTCTCGGCAGCCGCCCTCGAAAGGTCGATGATGCGCTTATCGACAAACGGACCACGGTCGTTTATGGTGACGGTCACCGACAGATTGTTGTTCAGGTTGGTAACCTTGACCACCGAGCCGAACGGCAACGTGCGGTGCGCAGCCGTCAGTTTGCTCTGTTTGAAAACTTCGCCGCTGGCAGTTGTCTTGCCCTCGAATTTGTCGGCGTAGAACGACGCCATGCCTATCTCCGATATTTGCGCGGTAGCGGTTACAGCCGTCAACAGCAGCGATGCCAATGCTAAGAGTTTAAGTTTTTTCATTTTCTGTTTCGTTTTATAAATCAATAATTTATTTTCATTCAGTTTTGTTTGCCTTATCGGTTTCCGACTGTATTGCCGATTGAAAGTTGAACAAACCGCACTGCTGGTTGTGTGCGGCGCAGATGCTCAAATTAAGTTCGAAACCAGCCAATAATATATTGGCATACAGATTGATAAGTACCAATATTGCTATAAGCGTTCCTATGGAGCCGTACAAGGCGTTGTAGTTGCTGAAATTTGAAAGGTAGAAGCCAAAGCCGGCAGTGGCGGCAAGCAGAAGCACTGTTGCCAGAACCGAGCCTATCGATATGAAACCCATTTTGGTGTGCTTGGCCGGTGCAAAATAGTAGATTACCGAAACACTAATCAGGCAAAGTGTCAGAATGACAACCCATTGCACCACATAAAGCAGTATAGTAGAGAACACACCGTTGATAATATGCTTGCTGGCGAGAATGCCGATAACTGTACGGCCGAACATCAATGTTGCAATGGCAACCGACAGCAAAGCCGTAACCGCAAAAAGCATTATCAGCGACGACACGCGCAAGCCGATGAACGAGCGCGTCTCGTAGGCGTTAATCGATGAGTTGAAAGCCCTGATGACCGCCGTAACACCGTTCGAAACCAGGACTATCGTGGTTATGAAACCGAACGAGAGCAAGCCGCTACGCGGGTTCATGGCAATATCGACAAGCGTCTCCTCTATCGACTCAAAGGCGTACGAGGGAATGAGCTGCTCGAGCAGCGAAATGAATTCCGATTGGAAATCGGGAATAGGGATGTAAGGGATAAGCGTGAAAAGGAAAAGGACGGCCGGAAAAAGCGCCAGGAAAAAGTTGAAAGCAATGGCGGCCGAGCGTATTCCAAGCGTGCCGCCCGAAAGCGACTTTATGAAAAACGAGCCGACATCGTATAGTGACAACTGTCCGAAGCCGGGAAAAGTGATGTTTTTGGTTTTCTCGACAAAACGGGCAATCCGCGCCTTCCAATTCTCAATTATCTGCTTAATCTTCTTCATTTTATAGCTTTCAAGCTCAAGTCGAGACTACGGATTTGATGCGTGAGTGCGCCAACTGAAATGAAATCGACACCGGTGGCGGCGTAGTCGCGCAAGTTGGCGTCGGTAATACCGCCTGAAGCCTCTGTTTCGTATTGTCCGCCAATCATTTCCACAGCCTTTTTGGTGTCCGGAATCGAGAAATTGTCAATCATTATACGGTCGATGCCACCAATTTCCATAATCTGCTTGATTTCATCGAACGAGCGCGCTTCAACCTCAATTTTCAGATTCTTGCCCTTTGCTTTCAGATACTCTTTGGCGCGGTTGATAGCCTGCGGAATACCGCCGGCGTAGTCGATGTGGTTGTCTTTGATGAGAATCATATCGTACAGTCCGATGCGGTGGTTCTGACCACCACCCATAACCACAGCCATTTTCTCAAAGACGCGCATTCCGGGCGTGGTCTTGCGGGTGTCGAGAATCTTGGTGTGCAGACCTTTCACAAGTTCAACATATTTGCTTGTCTGTGTGGCGATTCCACTCATGCGCTGCATAAAATTCAGCACCAGACGTTCGGTTTGCAGAATCGAAAGTTCCCGGCCCTCAACCACAAACGCCACATCGCCCTTCTTGACGGGCGTGCCGTCGGTGATGAAAGTGGTCATTTTCAGGTCTTTGTCGAATGTCTCAAAAACCATTCGAGCCACCTCAACACCGGCCAAAATACCGTCTTGTTTAACAAGCAGTTGCGCCTTGCCAATTTGCTCAGGCGGAATGCAGCTGAGCGATGTGTGGTCGCCGTCGCCAACATCCTCGCGAATGGCGCGTGCGATAAAATCTTTTATGTACTCTTGATTGTCCATTATTCTATAGTGAATTGATATACAAACTGTTGATTAGATTGTTGCTTGGTAAGAAAACTGACACGATAGTTATGCGTGCTGCAAAAAATGGTGCCCACAATAAAATATGTGTCGTTTTCGCGGTTGCTGCTGATAATATTGAACGACTCAGGCTGGTTGCTCTTGAAAAACTCCGAGAGCAGTATCTTGGCTTGGTTGCGGCTGCTTATGCCCGAGAAATCGGGTAGCGACAGTTCGACCCTCTGGTTCAAATAACCGGCCAGAGAATCAACATCTGCCGTCTGCAACGTGCGGGTTATGCAGTTGATAACCGAGTCGGATGACACCACCTGCGCGCCTGCCCGCAGCGGACAAACCGACAATGCCGCCAGAACCGCCGTCAGCAGAATCACTTTTTTTGCAAAAAACAATTTCAAATTCATAGTTGCAAAGTTAATAGATTAATTGAAGGATTGAATATAAGATATGGATGGGATAAATACTAACAAGAAATGGTGTCGAATACGAGAAAAAATAGGAGTGTCGCTTATTTGAAACACAGAGAAGAATAAAATTTGTTTTGTTTTCATTCTTGCCTTTTCCACAAATCGTCCCTTTTACGTTAATTTTGCCCCACAAAACCGATAGAATTATGTCGCGCAAAAAGAATCAGAAGCAACTGTTTGAGAATGTTGAGATAACCGACATTGCCGCAGAAGGCATGGCAATGGGCAAATACGAAGGTATGGTGGTGTTTGTTCCGTTGGCCATTCCGGGCGATGTGGTTGATGTTGAGGGAAAAGTGAAGCACAATCGTTACATCGAAGGACGCGTGGTGCGCTATGTGAAGATGAGCGATAAACGCATTGAGCCTTTCTGCCGACATTTTGGAACCTGTGGCGGTTGCAAATGGCAGATTCTGCCATACGAGATGCAGACGGCTTGGAAACAGAAACAAGTGGTTGACAATCTGACACGTATAGGCCATTTGGAGTTACCCGAAGTGTCGCCCATTTTGGGCAGCCAGCGCACCATGGAGTACCGCAACAAGCTGGAGTTTGCCTTCTCGCCCTTACGTTGGCTCGCTCCCGAGCAGATTGCCAATGCCGACAAGCTGGAGCAGCGCTCACTCGGCTACCATCTGCCGCGCTTCTTCGATAAGGTGGTGGATATTGATGAATGCAGGCTGATGCCAGAGCCAGTTAACGAGATTCGCAACGCATTGAAACAGTTTGCTATAGATAACAATATAAGTTTCTATCACCAGCGCGAGCATTTTGGACTGTTACGCAATGTGGTCTTCCGTAACTCAAATACAGGCGGACTGATGGTCATCTTGATTGTGTCGGAGGACAACCGTCAGCAAATCAGCCTTGTGATGGATTTTCTGCATAGTTGTTTTCCACAAATCACATCGTTGATGTATATGATAAACAGCAAGTTGAATGATTCATACACCGACCTGCCCGCAACACTTTACGCTGGCGATGACCATATTGTGGGCGAGATGGCTGGGCTGAAGTTCAAAATCGGTCCCAACTCGTTCTACCAGACCAATACCGACCAGGCCACAGTGCTTTACGGTGTTGCCAAAGATTTTGCCGAGCTAACGGGCAATGAGGTTGTTTACGACCTTTATACTGGTACTGGCACCATTGCCTGCTTTGTGGCCGACAAGGCGCAGAAAGTGATTGGTATTGAGTATGTTGAAGATGCCATTGCTGATGCCAAGGTGAACGCTCAGATGAATAATCTGACGAATCTTGACTTTTATGCCGGCGACATGAAAAACGTCCTCACCGACAGTTTCATAGCCGAGCATGGCCGTCCCGATGTCATCATCACCGACCCACCGCGCTCAGGCATGCACCCAGATGTTGTGCAGGTAATCCTGAACGCGAACCCCAAGTGCATTGTGTATGTGAGCTGCAATCCCGCCACCCAGGCGCGTGACCTTGCCATGATGAGCCAACAATACCGCATTGCAAAGGTGCAACCCGTTGACATGTTTCCGCAGACTCAACACGTTGAGAATGTGGTGCAATTGATAAGGATTGAAGAAAAAGAATAACGAATTGCAGGCTTCAAAAATTCAACTTAAAACTTACTTGTCCAATTGCTCGTAAATTGAATTTTGGCTGATGAATTCGGGCACAATTTCTTTCATCAGACGGACAACGCCCATGTTATCTTGATTCTTTATTAGTTCAATAAAGCCATCGATTTTGGTGTTGGCTTCATCGTGATTGTATTCGCGCACTTTGGCAACCATAATCTGTGGGTGAGGAGTGGGGATTGTATTCTCCTTATTTGCAAGCAGTTCCTCGTATAGTTTCTCGCCAGGACGCAAACCTGTGAAAGTAATCTGAATATCCTTGCCCAGCTGCAGACCTGATAGTTTTATCATTTTTTTAGCCAAATCAACAATCTTGACAGATTCTCCCATATCGAATATGAAAATCTCGCCGCCCTTGCCCGATGCACCGGCTTCCAAAACCAGCTGGCAAGCCTCCGGAATGGTCATGAAATAACGAGTTATTTGTGGATGAGTTACGGTAACGGGGCCGCCGCTCTCAATCTGTTTTTTGAATCGTGGAATAACCGAGCCGTTTGAGCCGAGTACATTGCCAAATCGGGTCGTAATGAACAGTGTTTCTGATTTTCCGTTGAGCGACTGTGTGTAAATCTCGGCAATTCGTTTCGATGCTCCCATTACGTTTGTCGGATTCACGGCCTTGTCGGTTGACACCATCACAAAGCGCGAAACACCATATTTTATTGCGGTGTCGGCAATCAGGCGAGTTCCAAGCACATTATTGCGTACAGCTTCAACAGGATTGTTCTCCATCATTGGCACATGCTTGTAGGCTGCGGCATGGTATACAATATTGGGTTTGTATTTTTTGAATACTTCCTCTACACGTTGTTCATCGGTTATGTCGCCAATGACAATGGTTATGTTGCTTGCCGACTGGTCGCGCAACTCCATCTCAATGTCATACATCGGCGTTTCGGCCTGGTCGAAAAGAACGATGTTTTTCGGCTCGAATCGGATAAGTTGGCGCACAATCTCGCTGCCAATAGAGCCTGCCGCTCCTGTAACCATCATTGTCAAGCCTTTAACTTGGCTCTGGATGCGGTCAAAATTAAGCTGAATAGGGTTGCGCTCAAGCAAATCCTCAATTTTGATATTCTTTATCTGTTTCGAACTCAACTCTCCGTTTATCCATTTTTCAACCTTGGGCACATTCAGAATCACAAGTCCCTTGTTTAAGCCTAACTCGATGATTTCCTGCTTCTTCTCAATGGTCGGGAAGGGTTTTGCCAGCAGAAGGTTTTTGGCGTCCAGCTCTTCAATAAGCGACGCAATGTCGTTTATCGGCAGAATTGGCAGATTGTCAATGGTTTTCTTCGATTTCTTGTCAATATCGTCAACAAATGCGACAACCTTATAGTTGGAGCTGCGGTCTTCCTCAAGTGCCAATTTTGCCGATTGTGCGTTTCTATCTGTGCCATAGACAATTACATTATTTGTCTTTATTGTTGTGCGGAATTCGAAGAACACCGTTTTCACCATCCACCGCAATGTTATCATAAAGAATAATGTTGTCATAAACTCGATGATGACTATGGACATAGGCACTATGAACGCCTGAGTGAGACCCGAATAATAGCACACAATGTTTATTAGCGAGATGAAGATGCTGCCCGATGCGGTGGTTATCACAATGCGACGGGCATCGTTAAGGCCGGTGTAGCGTATTATTCCGGCGTAAGTTTTGAATACCAAAAAGCCGATAATACGCACTGCTACAACAAGTTGCACTATCTGTGTCAACTCGCCCACCTTTTCGTTTTCCGGAATGTCAAAATTAAAGCGCAACAAGTACGCGATAATTATTGACGCTGTGCTAATGAAAATATCTATAGCCAGAACAATCCAACGCGGCGCATATTTCTTACTGAATATCGACATCGTTTCATTTTAATGAGTGGCAAAAATAAAAAATAGGCTATTAAACCAACGTCCGCCCGACTTTTTATTTCCGTCCAAAGTGATGAATGAATGTCTGATAGCCGCCAACGGGCGCCGTTTTTTAGCGAAAAGCGTTTTCCGTTCAGTTTTTCGACTATCGCCAATTCATAAAAAAAAGTGCCGGCCGCGCTTATGACCGACACTTTATGGTTGTGCGACGCCTTATTAAGGCGTCTATTTTTTGCACTTGTACGATTTCGATTTTGCTACCACAACAATAATAATCAATACAGCGGCAGCCAAAAGAATCCAACCTAAGTTAGACGATGTGCCTTCGACTGTAATCCAGTCAATATTCACATTTTCGCCTTCGGTCAGCTCAACGTAAACATGGTGAATTCCTTTCGGGCAGTTTTCTATTTGCGCGCTTGCAGTCTTTGCCGACGCTTCCACTTTTACCTCAGCCAAAACAGGTCCGTTGGCGCCGTCAACTTTGACGGTTATTGTGCCGTTGCCGCCTTCGGTCAATGCCAGAATGAGTCGTTTGCCATTGCCTTTGCCAAAATCGACAGTGTTGTATTTAACCCAGCTGCCAGGCTTGCTGAAAGTTGTTTTCCAACCTTCAAAACGTTTTGTGGTGTCGGGGTCGTTCTCATAGAGGAAGCTGATGCTCGCGTCACCGCCAATGTTGGTGTAGCGGTCAATCTGTATTTTGTCGGAAGCCTTTGTGACGCCAATGCCGCGCAGTGTCGATTTTACCGGACGAATGGTGCCGTCCTCGTTGAAGAAGAGGCTGTCGGCAAAAACCGAACGGTTCTTATCGAAGTTAGGCGAATAGTCGTTGTGATGGTAGAATAAGTACCATTGTCCCTTATAGTTCACAATCGAGTGGTGGTTTGTCCAGCACTCGGGGCGTTCTTCCATAATCAGACCTTTGTATTCGTATGGTCCCATCGGGTTTTTGCTCATAGCATAGCCTAGAGCCTCGGTTCTTTCCACCACGTAAGGATATGTAAGATAGTAGTTTCCGTTGTATTCGAAAGCAAAAGGGCCTTCAGCCTGACGCGAAGGCAAACCTCTAAGGCAGCTGACACCACGCATCACAAACTGGCGCGGGCCCCATTTGACAGTGTCGGTCGGATTGTCATCGGCCAACTCTATCATGTTGTCTTTCAGTTTGGCGCAGTTGCCTGCACCCCAGAAAATGTAGTTGTTGCCGTCGCTTGCCTGAAGCACGCATGGGTCGATGCCGTTGATGCCTTCAATATTCTTTTCCAAAACGGTGTACGGACCTTCGGGTTTATCTGCCACAGCCACGCCAATGCCGAAACCGAAGCCTTGTTTTTGTCCGTCAGGGAAATAGAAGTAATATTTGCCGTCTTTGCCTTGAACGCAGTCGGGAGCCCACATACTGTAACCTTTCGGGTTGCCCCAGGGAACGTCTTTTTGGTCGATGATTTTGCCGTGGTCAGTCCACTCAGTCAGATTCTCCGACGAGAAGACGTGGTAGTCGTTCATGCAGAACCAGTCTTTGCGCGGAAAATCGGGAATCGACGCAGGAGTGGTGTCATGCGACGGAAAAAGATAGATTTTTCCGTTGAAGACTCTGGCCGTCGGGTCGGCCGAAAATTGATTGCGGATAATCGGGTTTTGTGCCGAAACAGCCGTTGTCAGCATGACTAACGATGCAATTAATGATAATTTCCTCATAATCAAGAGTGTTTTTCGTATTTATACTTAAGTTTATGGTGTGCAATTTATTAAAATCTTTTTCATGTCAAAAACATATATCTGTCATATTAGACTTGTCTGACTTGTCGAACATCATTTTTATATATATAATAGGTGTGGCTTGTGTTTCCGCACAATAATTTTCTTTTTCAACTTTGAGAAATAAATTTTTTGCTTTTAATTTGAATCAAATTTAAGGGTAAGAGTTTTGAGGCATAATAGGTATGTCTAATTAAAAGCAAAAAGAAATCGGGCGGTTGTGAGCCCACAATTACACAATTATTAATTACTAAAAAACCATTTATGATGAAAATGTATCTGAAAAGTGCAGTGCTTGCACTGCCAATGCTGCTGCTTTCTGCAGGAGTTTTTGCTCAGGCACATGATGTAGGGGGTAAGGTTCTTGACGAGGAACAACAACCCATACCAGGTGCCAATGTGATTATCAAAGGAACAACATCCGGTACGGTTACGGCTGGTAACGGTGAGTTCTCTATGAAAGCCGCCGATGGCGACGTTCTTGTGATTTCTTATATGGGTTATGTTTCTGAAGAAGTTACCGTAAATGGTAGCGGCCCGTATAATGTCAGCCTTCTTCCTGACCTGGTAGGTTTGGATGAGATTGTGGTTGTAGGTTATGGTACGATGAAAAAGAGTGACCTTACAGGTGCTGTTGCTTCAGTAAGGAACGAGGATTTGTCGAACCGTGCCACTTCCGATGCAGCTCAGGCTTTGCAAGGTAAGGCTGCTGGTGTGCAAATTATTGCTACCAACGGTGCTCCGGGTTCAACGCCTGACATCCGTATTCGTGGTGTGTCTTCAAACTCTGGTAGCCTTGGCCCACTGATTATTGTTGACGGTTTGAAAGTTTCAAGTATGCAATACCTCGACCCTGAAATGATTGAGTCTATTGAGGTGTTGAAAGACGCTGCATCAGCGGCCATCTATGGTGCTCAGGCTGGTAACGGTGTTATTCTTGTAACTACAAAAACAGGTAAGAAAGGTGAAGACGGTACCATTTTCTATAACGGACAATGGCAGTTGAGCAGCCTGTCGCGTGAGCTGAAGGTTATGAACGCCGAGCAATACATTGACTTTGGTAATAAAATGCAATTCCTGCCTGGTGGTTGGGAAGAGACAACTAAATATGACGGAAGCGATATTAACTGGAGTAAAGAGGTTTTTGAACCTACTTGGAGTCAGCGCCACACTGTAGGTGTACAAGGTGGTAACGACCGTGGAAGCTTCTTTGCTGCTATCAACAATGTTAAGAACGACGGTATTTTCAAAGGCTCAAAAGACCAATACAATCGTTTGTCGATGCAAGTCAATGCCGATTATAAAGTCAAAAAATGGCTGACTGTAGGAACCAACAATTCAATTGAGAAATATAGCAAGAAGTCAATTAGCGACCGTAGCGATAATGGTTCTGCAATGCTTGCCGCCATTACCTCCGATCCTTTGTTTGGTCCATATGTTGACCCTGAAAAGGAAGATGAGCAGCTTACTGACTCTCAGAAAGGCGCTTTGGAAAGCGGTTTGTTACCTGGAGACGATGGATACAGAGCAGTGCTTGGCGATGGTGAGCGCTACTATAGAATATCGCCTATCAGTGGTCAGACACAATCTTCGAACCCGTTCATTCGCCGCGACCAATCTGATTCAAACGAGGAGGGTATCCAAGTTCGCGGTCTTGCGTTCTTGAACTTTAATCCTATCAGCGGTCTTGTTTACACATCGCGTTTCGGCTATCGCTTTGGCTTCACCAACACGCATACTTACAATGTTCCGTTTGTAGCTAACGATTTCGTTAAGGAAGAGTCTTTCTCTCTTAGAGGTGAAGCAAGCACTTCATACTACTATCAGTGGGAAAACTTCATTAACTACAACAAAACATTTGCCGACGTTCATGATTTCGGCGCCATGGTTGGTATGTCATGGGAGGCAAACCACACTGACAATGTTTGGGGACAAGCAAAAGGTTATGATCCTTTGAAAGGTTACGATGAGACCTTCCGTTACTTGGAGTACTTGAAAGACGGTGACGCTAAATCTTCGCTGAAGAATACAGGTGGTACCGTTAATGATTCAAGAAACCTTTCCTACTTCGGCCGTTTGACTTATAGCTACGACAACCGCTATAGCGTGCAAGCCAACTTCCGTGCCGACGCATTCGACTCTTCAAAACTTCCGAAAGAGTCACGCTGGGGTAAATTCCCATCGTTCTCTGCAGGTTGGACTGCCAGCAACGAAAGCTTCATTGCCGAAAACGTCAGCACCGACATCCTCTCGTTCTTGAAGCTGAGAGCTTCTTGGGGCCGCAACGGTAACATCAACGTGCTGAGAGATTATCCGTATGCATCAGTTATCAAGGCCAATACTGACTGGTATCAGTTCTCGTCTGACTACACAATGGTTTATGGTTCAGAGCCGAATGGCCTTGCAAACCCCGAACTGAAATGGGAGGTGTCAGAGCAAATCGACCTTGGTTTGGATGCTCGCTTCCTCAATAGCCGACTCTCTTTAGGTATCGATTGGTACAAGAAGACTACCGAAGGTTTGCTGGTTAAAACCGCTCCATTGTATGAAACTGGTGTGATGGAAACAACATCTAATGCCGGTGAGGTCTTGAACAAAGGTCTTGAAATTGAGCTTGGGTGGAAAGACAAGATTGGTGATTTCTCGTATTCGGTTAACGCCAATATGGCAACACTCCATAACGAGCTTACAAAACTTGGCGATGGCAAAACAGAGGGTATGAAGCTTTCTGGTACAAGCCTTCAGGGTTCAAGCATCACAACCGAATGTGTTGTTGGTCAGCCTCTGTGGCACTTCCTTGGTTTCCAATTCGATCATTTAAACGAAAATGGTATTGCTGAATTCAAGGATCTCAATGGCGATGGTGAATTCCAGCCAAACGAGAGCGATATGACCGATCTTGGCTGCGGTCTGCCGAAACTCACTTATGGTATCACCATTAATATGGAGTATAAAGGATTAGACTTTGTAATATTCGGTACGGGTGTCGCTGGCAATAAGATTCTGCCACAAGGTTGGCGTACTGACCGTCCGTATTGCAACTATTACAGCTGGTTCTATGAGAATGCATGGGATGCTGAAACCAATCCGAACGGCAAATTCCCTGTTATAAGCCCGCAAGGATGGCAAAATAATGTTTGGGGTTCCGACCTGACAGTATTCAGTGGAGCATACTTCAAAATCAAACAAATACAGTTGGGTTATACATTGCCTAAAGAATGGGTGAACAAAGCTTTCATCAGCCGTTTGCGCGTGTTCGCTTCGCTTGAAAACTATTTCACTTTCAGCAAATATCCAGGTCTTGACCCAGAGGTTGCGAACGCCAATAATGCATGGACACCAAGCTCGCTTGGTATCGATAATGGTACTTATCCTACAGCTAAACAAGTTATTTTTGGTGTTAACCTTACTTTCTAAAAATTTACTGATATGAAAAAGAATAAATATTTGTTATTAGTTGCAGTAGCTGCGTTAGCAATTACTGGTTGCAACGAAGATCAATTGGATATTCCTCAGAAAGGTGTTATATCTTTGGAGAATTTCTATAAAACCGATAAGGATGCTGAGAATGCCTTGACAATTGCATACGCAACAACTCAGAAATACTTCTCGCACTGCGATGTGGCTCGTCAGTACAACTACGGACCATATTTCGCATTGACTAACTGGATGGGCGACGACATCTGGTTGGGCGGTTCTGGTGTTCCTGATTGCAAGGCTCAACGTGAGATGCATCAATTTGTGTATGATTATGACTATGATGATGTAATAGGCGCATATTATGTGTTCTATGCATCGATTCTTAAGTGCAACTATGTGATAACCAATTTTACTGAAGAGCGTTTGGGTGAACTCAGCGATGTGCAGAAAAGATGTGTGGCTGAGGCTCGTGCTTTGCGCGCCTTCGACTATCTGATGCTGGGCATCTATTGGGGTACTCCGCCTATTGTTGAGACAGTGCTGACACCAGCCGACCAACCGGCTAATTCTGAATCGCAAGAGGCCGTTATGCAATGGGTTGCCAATGAGGCTCAATTAGCTGCCGACGACCTTCCGTGGCGCAAGGGACAGGATGACTACGAAGGTGCAGTTAGAGTAACCAAAGGTTTTGCTCTTGCAGTTAAAGGAAAAGCTCTGATGTGGAAGAAAGACTATAGTGGTGCAAAAGCTGCCTTGGAGCAGGTCATCAAATCAGGAAAATACGACCTTCTTCCTTCTGAAAAGATGATTACCATTGGACACGCCGACGGCAAAGCTACATGTGAGTCAGTGTTAGAGTTCAATTATGATGGCACCAACGTTCCAAGCGACGGATATGAGCGTTTGGCACGTGGCGGCTGGAACGACCATAGCACTTTCACATGGCGTGGTGATTATGTGAACGGTTCTAAACTCGTAGACGAATCAATTTTTGCCGCTGGTTGGGGATGGCTCAATCCTTCAGAGTATTTCGTGAACACGCTGTTGGAGCACGACGGTATGGAGTCGGCACGCCGCAAGGCTTGGATTATGAACTACGACGAAATGCTTTATAATTTGCAATGGAAGTCTGACGGCAAGAAATTCAAACCGGGCAAAACAGCTAAGAAGGAAACAGACAAAAAACGTGGTTTGTCACACGATGTTTACGCAAACTGCGGTTGGTTCACTTACAAAATCAACGCTCACCCAAATCAGGGCGACCAGTTGTCTGACAGCCACCTTAACCGCAACGCCAGCATAATGCGTTACGCCGAAGTGCTTCTTTTGTATGCCGAGGCTTGCGCTCAACTTGGCGAAACTTCGGGTGCCGGTCTGGATGCTCTTCAAGCTATTCAGAAACGTGCTCAAATTAAAGCTGAAAACGTTTCTACAACGTTGACTCTTGCCGCCGTGCAGAAAGAGAAAATGTTGGAGTTGTGGCTCGAAGGAACCCGCTTTGCCGACCTTGTCCGTTGGGGTAAAGACGATCCAAGCGTGCTCTATAACCTGGAGCATCAAGACGAGTATCTGCCTACTTTTGCCGACCTTATCAATATTAAGGGCACGACTAAAGTCAAACATAAAGTTTGGAGCGAGGAAAAACAAAAATATGTAACAGAGAAGGTTGATTCTGTTATCTTCACTCCTATAGGCGAATATGGTATAAGCGACACTACCGACGTTCACACAGGTGTGATTGTTAAGGAGATTCGTGACCAAGAGGCTGACCTTTGGGTGAAAACTTATGGCGACGCTCTCGGATTCAAGAGAGGTAAACACGAATTGCTGCCTTTCCCGAAAAAAGCGATGTCACTTAACGGTGCTCTTGTACAAAATCCTGGTTGGTAATAACAATGGATGCTTGATATAGAAAGGCTGCTCAGCAAAAGGCGTGGGCAGCCTTTCTTGTTTTATCCCCTTAATTTATATGTGTCTTCTTTGTCCTGTCATGTCCTATTGTTTCCCTCTTATTCCGTCCTTCTCCCATTAATCCCCAATATCCACCCATTAATCACTGTTTGCAAAAAAAAACTCACAAAAAAAACATAACAAGTGCACCATATTAAAAAATATGTGTACATTTGTTCCGTGTTATTAACTAATAAAAAATTTAGGTTATGAAAAAGACTTTACTAAATTCTATGCTGGCTGCTGCCGTATTGTTCGGCATGGCCAATGTTGCTAAGGCAGAGATTGATAATCCTGCTGGAGCTAGAGCTGGTCAAGTGTATCGTTGGGAAACTAACGGTGAGGACTATGAGCAATTGTGCGAGCCTGAAAATGGCGTATATGGTCTTTACACTTATAAGGAAGATTCAGATCCATGGTCTTCTCAGTTCTTCTTGGTTTTCGCTGACGCTGTAGTTCCTTCTGGTTCGACTCTTAATGTGAAATTTGACTACAAGAAGGGTGATGAAGGTGCTGTTCAATTCAACGCTCAAGGTCACGCTGACCCGCACTCTTATGTAAACAACGACGGTTGGGAAACTCTTACTTGCACCGACGAATGGCAGACTTATGAGGGTACAGTTACAACAACTGGTGAAATCCGTACTTTCGCTCTCAACTGCTCAATGGCAAAAGAAGACGGTATCCTTCTTCTCCGTAACATCAGCATTCAGCTCAACTTCGAGGATGCAATCGTAACTACTGAGACTGAAGAAGATGAGTGCGAGGATCTTGGTGACAGACCAGTTGTAGAACTTGACACTGTTTTCGTTCCTGCTCCGAAAGACCTTTTGACTGCTGACAAAGTAGGTGGTGACACCAATAATGTAGCAGACGCTATCTTCCGTGGCCGTGACAGCCGTTGGGGTGGTGCACAATTCGCTGCAACAACCGTTAAATACGGTGAGGATGACGTTTATGCTTTCTACTTGGATACCAATCTGGTGAACGCATGGGACGCTCAATTCTTTGTAATGTTCGAGGCTGTTTCTCCATCTGCTAAAAAAGCTTTGGTTTTGAATCTTGAGTTCTCAACCAACTATAGCGCTGCTGGTGGCTTCAACGTTCACAATGGTGGCAACAAGAATGCAAAATGGGGTTTCGCAACTCCTGATTCTGCTCAGTGGACTAAATTTACCGATACAGTATACGTATATGACGGCGTATATGGTGGTAAAGACTCTTTGTCTTGCTGGGAGTTCCACATTGGTGGCAAAGCTGTAGGTAAAGGCGAAGTCCTCATGCACACATCTCCGTACAATGTATTCTTCAGAAATGTTGAACTCAAAGTCGATCCTGAAGGCGTAGAGCCTCCTGCACAACAACAAGGTGGCAATGAAGGTGGCAATGAAGGTGGCAATGAGGGTTCAGCCGTTCTCGAGGCTGCTGCTGTTAACGCATTCGTAGCTGGTGACGTTCTTTACGCTTCTGAGGCTGCCGATGTTGTTATCTACAACATCAGTGGTGTAGCTGTTAAGGCTGCTAAGAAGGTTACTTCTCTTAGCGTAGCTGACCTGAAGTCTGGTCTGTACATTGCTAAGGTTGGTAACAAGGCTATCAAGTTTGTGAAATAATTAACAAGTAAATTTTAATAGTTTAACTGTTAATAACACAACCGCCCCGCAGACATCGTCTGCGGGGCTTTTTTTTGCCTTACCCAATCTATCATTCCAACCTTTCCGTTTCTTATCTTCCTTTTCATCCCTTTTATTAGTCCTGTTCGTCTTGTATTATCTTATTACTCTTATAAAATCTATTAGTTCTATCAAGCCCACCTCACCTCCATATTCCGCTTTTTCAAAAGGACGCTTCCAAAATCAAAATTTGCCCCCATCTTAAATTACAGTTTGTAAGCAAATAATTCTAAATATCAGTTTTTATAAATAAAATGATTAGCTTTTATAAGAAATGCTATTACATTTGCCGTCCAAAACAAAAGTTAGTGCAAAATGAGCAAACTGAATATTCCTTCGGGATATAAACCGATTCTGAACCTGACACAGACAGAGTTGGGCATACAGCGGATAAAAGATTTTTTCCAGTCGAACCTGTCGGCGGAGCTGCACTTGCGGCGTGTAACGGCACCGCTTTTTGTGCTGAAAGGCACCGGACTGAACGATGACCTGAACGGAGTTGAGCGTCCGGTAACATTCCCGGTGAAAGACATGAACGACCAGAAGGCGGAGATTGTCCACTCGCTTGCCAAGTGGAAACGCATGATTCTTGCCGATTATGGCATCAAGCGCGGCTATGGCATCTACACCGATATGAATGCCATTCGTCCCGACGAGGAGCTCGACAACATTCACTCGCTCTATGTAGACCAGTGGGACTGGGAGATGACAATAGGCCAGGAGGACCGCACTATCGATTTTCTCCAGAAGATAGTCAAACGCATCTTCTACGCGATGCACCGCACCGAGTATCTGGTTTATGAGATGTTCCCCGATATTGAACCGCAACTGCCGGAGCATATTCATTTTATTTATTCCGAAGACTTGTTGAAAATGTATCCTAACCTGTCGCCTAAGGAGCGCGAGGACGCAATAGCCAAGCAGTATGGCGCAGTGTTTATTATGGGTATTGGTGGCAAGTTGGCCAACGGCGAGAAACACGACGGCCGCGCCCCCGACTACGACGACTGGACAACACCAACCGGCGACGGACATTTCGGTTTGAATGGCGACATCCTTGTATGGGACGATGTGCTGGGACATTCGCTTGAGTTGTCATCGATGGGCGTGCGTGTTGACAAAGAGGCGCTTTTGCGGCAGCTCGACATCACCGGCGAGCAGAAACGCAAGGAACTCTATTTTCACCAGAGGCTGCTCAACGGCACATTACCGCTCTCAATTGGTGGTGGCATAGGCCAGTCAAGGTTGTGCATGTTCATGCTTCGCAAAGCCCATATAGGCGAGATTCAAGCCAGTCTTTGGCCGGAAGATATGCGTCAGGCATGCGCTAAAAACAATATCTTCTTGATATAGAAATTGTTGAATATAGGAAAATGATAAGAGGGGAGATGCGTAATCTTCCCTTTTTTTGTTTTACGAAAACACTAACGATAACGATGACTATAACGATAACACTGACACTAACGAAAACGTAAACCGAAAACTTAAACGTAAACAAAAAACCTAAACCACTTATGCCTTATGTCTTTTGCCTTTTTGCCTATAACCTTTATTCATTAATCATTACTCATTACACTTTCCCCCATTCAGTCAGGCACTTCGTATTATTTATTGTTTTGGAATAATAAAAATCCCTATTTTTATATTTTAAAACGAAAAAAATATGATTAAACATCTGATAACTCTTTGCGCTTTGGCATTGACATTCAGTCAGGCTGTGTGGGCGCAGGAAAATCCCAAAATCAAGAAGAAAACCTTCTTCATAACCGAGATGGGTAAAGACGATGCGAAAAAGAACCTGTCGAAAGGTGAGCATTTCTATCGGAAAGGCGAAGGCCTTTACGACGAGGCTTTGAAATACTACCTTAAGGCACACAAATACAATAACCGCGACGCTGCCTTGAACTACAAAATAGCTATTTGCTATCTGTACAGCAACGACAAGGAGCTGGCGCTTGACTACATCATGCAGAGCGACCCGTCGGTGGCAGATGACTACTACTACATTGAGGGCGTGGCGCATCAGTATAACAACCAGTTCGACGAGGCCGTGAAGGCTTACAACACCTATCTGAGCACTTGCTCAAAGATAGCTCGCATAAACGCTAAGGGCCGCATTGCGCAGAAGGTGCGTGAGTGCGAACTCGGCAAACAGATGGTGAAAGACACTGTGTCGGTGTTTATTACCAATCTAGGCCCGATAATCAACACCTATTATGATGACTATAACGCTATCTTCAATAATGCCGATTCGCTGCTTTATTTTACATCACGACGGCCGAAAGAGGAGCCGCGCAAACGTGTGTCGAGGTTTAAGTTTGCGGAGAACATCTGGACTGGCAGCTACGATGCGGAAGCCGACGAGCCATGCGACAAGGTTTGGATGCCGAAGGGAATTAAAAGCCGCAAGAACATCAGCCTGACTTGCATCCGCAACGACCAGATTTACTTCTACAAAGGCAAGCGCGGCAATGGCACAATATACATTGCTACGCGCAAAGAGGCTGGCAAAGGCTGGGGCAAGTTCCGCCAGGCCAAGGGCGGCTTCAACCATGTGGCTTACAAGGAGAGCGTGGTCAGCATCGATGACGCAAACAATATCTATTATGTTACCAATCATCGCGGAGGCGAGGGCGGCAACGACATCTGGATGGCTCAGCACAAAAAGAAAAACCGTTGGAAGAAGCCGGTTAATCTGGGGCCTGTTATCAATACTCCGTTCGACGAGGAGTGTGTGTCAGTCTCGCCCGACGGTCAGACGATGTATTTCTCATCGAACGGACATCCGGGCATGGGCGGCTTCGATGTATATAAATCGACAAAAGACGCTGGCGGAAACTGGAGCAAGCCTGAGAATCTGGGTTTCCCAATCAACAGCCCGGCCAACGAGTTGTTCTACCAGCCAACATCTGACACTAACACGGCATTCTATTCCACCATGCGTAAAGGCGGCTATGGAGGTCTCGATATCTATTCAATTGTCAACGATTTACGCCAACCGTTCTTCTACAAGTGTCTCGCTATTGAGGCCGACGACATGCAGCCTCTCGACATTTCGGTGTCGATTACAAACGAGTACGGTTCGACAATAAAGTCGGGTGAGGCCATTGGCAATACCAAGCCGTTCAGTTGCCGATTTGAGGATGCGGGGCTTTACATTGTCAATGTCAACCACGAAGGCTACAAACCGGTTACCGATACCATAAAATGCGCGGCCAAGAACGAATTGTCGGAAAAACTCTTCGTGCTTGAGAAGCTGCGTCATCCGTTCACCATTTCGGGAACAGTGACTGACGTCGACAAGCAGACTCCGCTGGCCGCAACCATATTGTTCAAAGATCAGAGTGGCAATCTGCTGGGCAAAACCAACTCGTCGGCCATAACGGGCAATTATGTATTCTCGTTCGAGGACAAGATTGATTTCACGATAGAGGCGTCGCTTACCGATTATCATACCGCTACAGCCGAGGTTAAAGCCACGCATACATCGGCCGCTAACATTAAACAGGATCTGCAGATGAAGGTTAGCCGCATCGATTATTTTGTACGTGGCCGCATAACCGAGGAAGACGGTACCACGCCAGTCCGTGCGGCACTTGTCTTCTACGAGCGGGGTTCGAAGGAGGCCGAGACGATAGCCTTCAGCGATAGCTTGAGCGGTAACTACAACGTGCAACTGAAAACGGGTAATACCTATTTGGTTGAAATTGAGGCTAATTTGCACTTCTTTGCCAATGATGCCGTTAGTTTCCCAGCCGGCGAGACTATGGTGCTGCGCAACTATCAGCTTAAGAAAATGGACGTGGGCGCCAAGCTAGTCATCGAGAACATTCTGTTCAATACGGGTAAGAGTACGCTCAAGCCGCAGTCGTTTGCCGAGCTTGACAAGTTTGCAAACCTGTTGCTCAAAAACCCGACGGTGCAGATTGAGGTTTCCGGTCATACTGATAACGTAGGTTCGGCTTCAATCAACAAGAAACTTTCGCGCGACCGTGCGCTTACGGTTAAGAACTATCTGATTAACAAGGGCGTTGAGGCCGAGCGCATAACTCACATGGGTTACGGTTTCGACCAGCCGATAGCTCCCAACGACACACCCGAGGGGCGCGAACAGAACCGTCGTGTCGAAATTAAAGTGCTGAAATAAAACCATTTTGATATGAAAAAGATAAGAACGATATCATTGCTCATTGCCGGTGCGCTAACTATGGCCGCCTGCATGAAAGACGAGATAAAGGTTGAGGATACAACCTACAACCGCTCGCTCAATTTTGCCGCGCCTATATTTACCGCCACCGCCGATTATACGACGATTTTAAACTCGTTCTCCGACAAGTCGCAGCACGAGTCGATAATCTATGCCGATGACGAGGGGCGGCTCTACCTCGAGTACACCACCGAATATCATGTCAAATGGAATTCGATTCTGAACATCGATACCTATAACAAACAGTACTTCACTCCGGTGCTGACAAAGGCCGGCACTAGCGTCAACCAGAGGTTTGAATTCCGTCACAAGCTGAACTCCGACAGCACAACACGCATTGACTCGATGATTATCAGTTCGGCAACGCTGAAACTGGAAGCGAGTGCGCTGCCAATATCGGGAACGGCAATTATGACGCTTGATGAGCTGACAATAAACGGCATGGGGCTGAGTACCTCATGGGAACTGAGCGAGGGAATGAAGCAGAACATCGACCTTAGCGGATATATGCTCAAACCCAAACATTCAGCCGATTCTAGTTATACCAATTGCAAGATTCGGTTTGTGGGCGAGGGCACAGCCAACGCAACGAATGAGTTCAATTTCAAGATCGAGATGAGCGATGTTATACCGCAGGTGGCCTTCGGATTCTTTGGACAGAACGAAGTGTTCAACGAGGCCGGCATTCAGCATATGGGCTTCTTTAGCGAGTACAGAGTGCCGCGTGCTATAAAGATGAAAGGCATGCGCATAAATCTGAATGTCGACAACCACACCGGTACGGCGTTTAATCTGCAGATGGCCGAAATGCGTATTGTCTGCGCCGACAACAACGAAACGATACCCGTTCATTTCCTCGACAGCAACAACATATATGTCAATCAGATATCGTATAAAGATTATCTTGTCGACGGATTGTCGAAACCAAAGAGTAACCAGTATATGCTCGACTCCACAAACTCGAATGCCGATGAGATTCTGAACTCTTCGCCGCTCGATTTTGAGTACACGCTGAAGATTGAGTCGAACCCAGAAGGTGAGGTGCAGGAGAATTTCATCACACCCGAGACACAGCTCGACGCCACTGTCGATATTTTCATTCCGTTCTACTTCAGCGTCTACGATTTGAACCGTCGCGACACTTTCAACTTCAATTTTAACGACTTGATACTTGACAGCGACAACTCAAAGTACGTCGATAAGTTGATTATTGCGATGAAATTCAGTAACGGATTCCCGTTCTCATTTGTTACGCAAGGCTATTTAGTCGATGAGAATTATAATGTGGTCGACTCACTATTCACTGGTCAAGAGAAGCTGTGGAAGATGCCTGAGTTCGACTCCAACCTGCGTGTGACGAAGCGGGGAGATCTGGAAACCGACATTGTGTTTGATAGTGCTAAGATTGAACGCTGCTCAAAAGGCAACCCCATATACTTGATTCTCAACACTACAGTGTCGACGCAAGACATGCCGGACAAATACTTTATGCTGTATGAGAACTACGGCTTGGACATGCGGTTAGCGATTGAGCTGGTTGGAAAATATAAATCGGAATAATTATGAGAAAGCACATTATAACAATATTGGCCGGACTTATGGCATTCACCGCCTCAGCGCAACAGCCCCTGTCGCTTTACTATGTCGATAACGTTCCGCAGACATCGGCGCTCAATCCGGCGCGCCAACCGCGCGCCAACGGTTATTTTGCGATACCGGGCGCCAATGTCAGCTTCATGCTTGAGTCAAACATAATACTGAAGGAGTTTTTTCAGGAGAAAAACGGAGTCTGGTACACTCCGATGAACCACGAATTTGATTACAGCAAAATATTGCGTCGTTTCAGAAATGGAGCAAGGGTGCGGCCCGAAGTTGGTGTGTCGCTGCTTAACCTTGGTTGGCGCGGCTCAAAGGGCTATTGGACCGTTGCCGTCAACGAGCGCGTGCAGTCGAACATTGCGCTGCCGTCGGCCATTTTCAACATGCTCGACAACGGACTTGCGCCCGGCACCACGCTTAATTTCGCCAATATGCGTGTCAACGCTAAAGTGTTTCATGAGATTTCAGTCGGTTACAGCTGTGAACTTACTGAGCAGCTGGCCATGGGTTGGCGCGTCAAATATCTATCGGGCATTGGCGCTATTAAGACCGATTTCAAAAAATTTGACCTTACAACCGGCCGCGACAAATGGACATTGGAGGCCAAGGGCGGCATCTATACGTCGATACCGAATCTGAAAATGCAGGAGAAGGAGAACGGCTTGGTCAATTTTGACTCAACATCGTTTGATGAGTTAAAAACCAAAGACATTGTGAATGTGCTGATTCCGTTTGTGCACAATCCAGGCGCCGCTATCGATTTCGGTTTTAACTACACAATTGACGAGAATTTCAGTTTTTCGGCCTCTGTAACCGATTTGGGCTTCATTGCCTGGACCAACGAGCTTAACTCGATAAATGTAAATGGCGGCTATCAGTTTGAGGGACTGGAAATTAACGTTTCTGATGCGAAAAATATCGATTATGGCGAGGCGTTTGACAATATAATTGACTCCATTGAAGCGCGCATGTCGCCAACACTGAGCAAAGATGTGTTTGCAACGGCCTTGAATCCAAATATTTACATTGGTGCGGCATACACGCCGATACATTTTTTGACTATCGGTCTGCTGTCGAAGACAACCATACTGAACAAGACGGCCACGCAGGATTTCGACCTGTCGTTAAACCTGAACCCGTACAAGTGCTTCTCGCTGATGACCGGCCTCGACTACAATGTGAAAGGCCATTTGTCGGCCAATTTTGGCTGGTCGCTTAATTTGAGCTTTTTGCAGCTCTATATGATGACTGACTACGTGCCGGTGGCTTACCGCAAAGTCAATATTGAGGGTGACGGCACTGTGCTGCCTAACAATACCGGCGATGTTAACATCTCGGTTGGCCTGAACCTGATTTTTGGTGCCAAAGGCTACCGTGATAGACCAATGATTAACGCTTATTCCGATTTCTAACAGACATGATTTTTCGGCGTACCATATTGCTTGCTGCCTTGCTGTCGGCTGTGGCGGCACCGGCCACTGCGCAGATGACAACAACAGCGAGCGGTTTGCAGTATCAGATAATTGAGCCAGGCAACAATCGTCATCCGCAACCGGGTTGGCGTGTCTGGGTTGAATACACCGGCACGCTCGACGACGGCACAGTGTTTGCCAGCACCCGCGAGACTGGCGGAATCGACCTGTGGCTGGGCTGTGGACAGCTTATAAAGGGGTGGGAGGAAGCCCTGCCGATGATAGGCGAAGAGGGGCGAATTATACTCATAGCACCCCCTTCGCAGGGTTATACTGATATGGAAGTGCCAGGTATTCCCAAAAATTCGACATTGCATTTTGAAATCAAACTTGTGCAGGCCGACAGCTTTCCGGCAATAAAACCTTTTGCCGTAAAAGGTGTTAAAAAGCAGAAAACACCAAGCGGAATAACTTGTTACTGCATTGAACATGGGCACGGCAAACCGGCAAAGAAAGGCGACAATGTGTATGTCAACTACACGGGCTGGCTGCCTGACGGCACCATATACACCACAACCCGCACCTCGGGCGAGGCACAGCGTTTTACGGCCGGCATGGGCGAGGCTTTTGTGGGTATGGATTCGGCTCTGCTGATGATGCCCGAAGGAGCAAAGTGCCGGTTCATTATTCCGTACAGGCTAGCCTTCGGCGACAAGGGTTATGCCAACCGCATACCTCCCAAAACTGATGTTACGCTTGACATTGAAATGATGCGCATATCGCCCGAAAAGAAAATAACAAAATGGGATTGCACAGGCCTTGACACCATTACCACAGTCTCGGGGTTGCGCTATGTTGTGCTGGACCCCGGTTATGGCCCGCGTATTGAGCTCGACAATATTGTAACAGCCAACTATTCTGCTTTTTATAACGATACTTTGTTTGACTCATCGGTTAAGCGTGAGTCGCCAATCCGCTATCCTGTTGGTGCGGGCATTGTAATAGACGGGTGGGAGGAGGCCACACTGCTGATGCGCCGAGGCTCGCGTTTCCAGTTGTTTGTACCCTCGAAATTAGCTTTTGGCAGCGACGGACCGCAAATCGGCCTGCCAGCTGACGCTGATGTAATCTTCGATGTTGAGATTCTTGATGTTATGGAATGATGAAAAGGGAAGATGTGAGTGTTTAATGTTTAGAGATTAATGTTTAACGAGTTTAAAGTTAGAAGTTGCAAGGCATAAGGCAAAAGTAATTACGAATTACGATGTAGGGACGCGGTATAGCATGTCTGTACAACAATCCCCGTCATTCCGATGAATCCCGATAACCATCGGGACGGAATCTTTATCATTTTGCAGAGATGCTGTCCCGATAGCTATCGGGGCAAGTTCAGCATGACAGAAGACATCATTCCGATGAATCCTGATAGCTATCGTGGACTTCGCTGTTGAGCACATTTTTAATTCTTCATTTTTTCATTCTTCCGTACAAATAACCTCATTACGTAAAAAATACACGCCCGATGATAAATAAAGTTGCATCTTTGAGTGATGTTTAAACATTATAGGAATGGGCAAGCGGATAACACTCATATTCTCATTGTTGGCAGTATGCGCCATAGCGGTTGCCCAATCATTCCCTTTCCCTACGGAAAACCTTCAACTTTGGCTCCGTGCTGATAGTGTTGAGCTGACCGACGGCAAGGTCTCGCAATGGTACGACCTAAGCCCTAACCAGTATGAAATAGTGCAGACAGATGCGGCGTCTAGACCTATGCCCAATGGCAAATTTTCAATATCATTCAACGGAACATCAACATACTTGACCGGCGGAGATATTCTTGATTTAGGAAATACAAGTTGGACATGGTTTGTTGTTGGAAAATACATCAATGGTACAGGTGTCAACACCCCATGTTTTTTGGGGAAGTATGACCGATACAAGAATTGGAATGTGCAGCCACATTGGACATTGGGAAAAGAAGCTCGATTTATCCTTTGGAAACCTTCTTATTATTATATTGAAGAACCATCAAATTATACAGAAGAGATTTTTTCAGTATTTGAATATGAGATACTTAACAGAAATGACAACTCAACAACTATATATGTAAATAATGCCAAAAGAAGTCAGAGTAGTTATTCTCCAGGTTTTTATGACATTACCAACAATATAGACTTTAAAATAGGCGGTAATTTGGTATTAAGTACGGCAGCGCCAAGCGGCAATTATTTGAATGGGCAAATATCCGAAATCATTGCTTTCAACACTATTGACAGCACATTGAGAGAGCAAGTTTATAATTATTTATACAACAAGTATGTAATGTCATCAGTCAATCTCGGCTTAGATATTAACATGTCATACGGCTTTGCCGACACCGCCATAACAACAGCTTACAAACCAGACTTTACATCATACTTGTGGAGCGCAGGCGAGACAGACTCAATAATTCATGTCAACAAGTCTGGAAAATATTGGGTAACAGTAACAAACGCTTTCGGTTACACAAGTTCGGACACCATAAATGTCTATTATCCGAAGCCAACCCAATTGCACGATACCACCATTTGTGCTGGTGATATTCTTACATGGAATGCAGCGCTTAATGGACCATACAGCTATATGTGGAGCGACGGCACAACCGAAAGTTCGTTGGATATATCAACAGCCGGCAAGTACTGGCTTACTGTTACCGACACCGCTGGTTACGTGTGGAAGAGCGATACAATAACAGTCAGTATCGACGATTATCCGCTGACAACATCTTTCACCTCAGGCAATGCGCACATTATCGACACTGCTCTATGTAGCGGCAATGCGCTTGGGTTGGCTACAAATGCTGATGTTACCACTGCATACCAATGGAGCAATGATGCCACATCGGCACGTATCAGAATAAGCGAATCGGGCGACTACACGCTTATTTCGACAAACAATCGAGGCTGTCAGGCAACCAACACCGCTCATGTCAGCATAAAAGGCGCTGCGCCCAAAATCAATTACAGCATCAATAATTTGTGCTACGGCGACCAGACAGAGTTTGTGGGAAATGCGGCATCGGAACAAGGAATAGCATCTTATCTGTGGATTGTTGACGGGACCGACTCTCTGCCGACAAAAGATTTTCAATATGCTTTTTCGACTGTTGGAGAACACCATGTGAAATTTGAAGTGGCGTCGAACAACACCTGTATGAACGACAGCATAATAAGCGTCAATGTTAAAGATGTTCCGGTACCCGATTTTAGTTTTATGCCCGTATGCGCAGGACTGCCAATGGATTTTGTTGCCGACAACCGTGTGCCCAATGGCAGCTCGGTTACGCAATACGAGTGGAGCGTGAACGGAACGACTATCGGAACTGACGAGAGTCTGACTTATACCTTTGGTGGCGATGCTGATGTGCCGCTGACCTATACGTTGACCTTGGACAACGGCTGCACGGGTGAGAAAACCATTGATGTGCCAGTTAAAGCGGAATATGCCACACCACGGCGAATGTCGTGTGTCTATCCCACAAATGGGCAGTTTGTTATGGACGATACTGTTGATTTTTTGTGGAATACAGACACTGACATTCTCTATTACGAATTGATAACATCAGCCGATGCATCGTTCGCCGCAGCCGACACCATTTGCTGCTCGGCAAACAACTATTCAGTAGCTGCGGAGCAATTTGGCGATACTACTTATTGGAAAGTGCGGGCTTATAATCATTGTATGAGGGCAGGGGAGTCGACACCATATATGTTCCGAAAAACTATAGGTGGACAAATGAATTTTGCATCCGACACCACACTTCAGCTTTGGCTCCGAGCCGACAGCGTTGAGCTGACCGACGGCAAAGTTTCACGCTGGTACGACTTGAGTTCTAACCAGTATGAGATAGTGCAGACAGATGCGGCGTCTAGACCTATGCCCAATGGCAAATTTTCAATGTCATTCAATGGTACATCAACATATTTGACTGGCGGGAACATTCTTGATTTAGGAAATAGTGGTTGGACGTGGTTTATTGTTGGAAAGTACATCAATGGTACAGGCGTAAACACCCCATGTTTTTTGGGAAAGTATGACCGATACAATAATTGGAATGGACAACCACATTGGACATTGGGAAAAGAAGCAAGATTTATCCTTTGGAAACCATCGTATTATTATATCGAGGAGCCATCAAATTATACAGAGGAGGATTTTTCAATATTTGAATATGAATTACTTAATAGAAATGATAACACCACGACTATATATGTGAATAAAGACAAAAGAAGTCAGAGTGTTTATCCTCCAGGTTTTTATGACATTACCAATAATATAGACTTCAAAATAGGCGGTAATTTGGTGCTAAGCACGGCAGCGCCAAGTGGCAACTATTTGAACGGTCAAATATCCGAAATCATTGCATTCAATACTATTGACAGCACGTTGAGAGAGCAAGTTTATAATTATTTATACAACAAGTATGTGCTGTCAGCAGTCAATCTCGGCTTAGATATTAACATGTCATACGGTTATGCCGACACCGCCATAACAACAGCCTACAAACCAGATTTCGTAAAATATCAATGGAGCACAGGCGAGACCGACTCTGTAATTCATGTCAACAAATCGGGAAAATATTGGGTAACAGTAACAAATGCTTTCGGTTACACAAGTTCCGACACCATAAATGTCTATTACCCCGAGCCAACGCAATTGCACGACACCACCATTTGTGCTGGCGATGTTCTTACATGGAATGCCGTGCTTAATGGCACGTATAGTTATCTGTGGAGCGACGGTTCAACCGAAAGCTCGTTAGCGATAACAACCGCGGGCGAGTACTGGCTCACTGTTACTGATACTGCTGGCTTCAAATGGTATAGCGACACAATAACAGTTGCGGTGGATAGTTTCCCCGTTGCGGCACGGCTTGAGGGCGACCGGATAAATTCGTGTGTCGGCAACAACATCTATCTGCAAAACGGCTACGAGGAGGCTGTTGGCTATCTTTGGAGTGACGGTAGCACAGCCAACCATTTGGCGGTTACCGAATCGGGGCAGTATTGGGTGAAAGTGACCGACAACATAGGCTGTAAAGCTACTGATACGGCCTATATCAGCGTTTTGGGCATTGCGCCTACGCCCGATTTCACACATACAGCACTCTGCGCCACTCGCGATATTGAGTTCAGCAATCTGTCGCACTCAAACGACGATTCGCAGATAACAGCTTACCTATGGCAGTTTGGCGACGGCGGCGTGTCGGTTGAACAAAATGCAACTCATAGTTATAGGTTGAGCGGCACCTACAGCATGCAGCTAACGGTGTCGAGCAACAACGGCTGCAGCAATATATTGAAAAAAACGCTCATTATCGACTCGCTGCCGACAGCGGCTTTTGCGCCGGCACAGGCTTGCAGCTTCAACGATGTACAGTTTACCGACCTCAGTACCACGCCTGTCAACTATCTGACTGAATGGCAATGGACAATGAACGACAACGTCTTTGCCGAGCGCAATCCGCACACCATGTTCCGCACGGCGGGCGATATGCCAGTGCAGCTTGTTGTCGGTACCGCCCATGGCTGCACCGACACTCTGCGCTCAAGCATCAGCATCCTTCAAGGACCGGATGTTGATTTCAACTACAGTGCCACTTGCCTTAAAACGCCTGTATATTTCTCGAACAGAACCATTTCGGCATTCAACCTTGCAGCAAGCTATCAATGGCTGATTGATGATGAGGAAAAAAGCACGGTTCGAAGCCCGAATTTCACTTTCAACGATACGGGAACCTACAAGGTTACGCTGACAGCAAAGCAGCTGGCCAATGGTTGTGTGGCAACTAAAAGCCGATATATCAGCATTTTACCGCCGCCTGATGTTAGAATAAGTGCGGGGCTGATTTGTCAGAACCAGCCAACTGAGATAACCGCAACCAACATTGAGCCAGGCAATATTGTGAGCCAGTGGGTGTGGACTTTTGATAATGAAATCAAGATAAATAGTCAGGCAGCTACCATAAGTTTTGAAAAGGAGGGAAAGCATAACATATCGGTAACGGCTACCGATACAGTCGGTTGCACCGACAGGGGTGACACTACCATTGTTGTCCGTCCCACACCAACAGCACAGTTCGCTGCCATGCCTGCACGCGGCCCCGTGCCTTTCAAGACTGAATTGTTGAACCAATCGACTAATGCTGATTCGTATGAGTGGCATATAAGCGACGGTGCCACATCGCAAGCTGAGGAGCTGGCGCATACTTTTGCCGACAGCGGCACTTTCAGAATAACACTTGTAGCCAAAAACCTCTACGGCTGTGCTGACACCATACGCCACATTGTTACTGCCATTGTGCCTAACACCGATTTGGTTCTTATCAATGCCGAATCAGATTTAAGTGACGGCTACATCAGCATCTCGGCATTGGTGGCCAACAACAGCCCCTATGACCTTGCCAACACCGTCATCAATTGGACCGACAATCTTGGGCACAATGTGCGCGAAGTGATAGCCGATACCATAAAATCGGGGAAAATCTATCATTACACGTTTACAGCAAAAATAGGGGTGGACGCGCCTAACCGCTTGAAATACATCTGCGTTAATGTTGAACCGGCAGTTAATGATGATAATGCGCCCGACAACAACCAGTTCTGCATAACAATGAATCCCAATGAGTTCAGCATTGAGCCGGCAAAACCAAATCCGGCCGATAATCGCTTGAAAATAAGTTATGTGATTCCAGAAGAAGGAACCGTAAAAATAGAACTTTTCAATCAGACGGGAATACTTGTCGGCATACCGTTCAATGGAACGGCAAACGCAGGCTACAACGAATTTATGTTTGATTCAAGCCTTTTGAAATCAGGGATGTACCATTATCGGATAACATACGACGGACACAGCCGTGTGGGGGTGGTAATGGTGATGCATTGATGTCTAATTAGTCTTGTCGTATGACAGCTACTACATCACAAAATTTTCAATATTATCGGAGTTAACTACCAAAAAATCAGAATTTTTGTATGCATCGCTGAATGTTTTTGGCAGCTTTGGATTCTTTTTCGGGCTCCATTTAATCTCACACGCAAGAAGTTTGCCGTCCGATTCCTCAAGATAATCAATCTCTTGCTGCTGTTTGGTTCGCCAAAAATAACTGTTAACCCACAATCCGCTGTATGCGATATGCTTCATACGCTCGGCCACTACAAAGTTCTCCCACAAATGGCCAATATCCTGCCGCACTTCGGGCAAGGTGAAATCGGCAATCAGCGCATTTCGAATGCCATTGTCATAAAAATAAATTTTGCGGACGGTCTTCAACTCATTACGCAAATTACGGGCAAACGAAGGCAATCGGAAAATCACATAACACTGCTCAAGCAGCGATATATATTTTTCAACGGTTTTTGAATCCATTGAGCAAATATCGCCCAACTCGTTGAACGACACCTGCGAGCCAATTTGATATGCCAACGCCCGAAGCAATGTCAGCAGTTTGTCGGGGTGCTTTATATTTTCCCAAGCCAATATGTCTTTATAGAGATAGGCATCAGTCAGTTGTTTGAGCACTTGTTTCTCATTACCGCTACTTGTCACAACTTCAGGATAATAGCCATATACAAGGCGTTGAGGCAAAAGCCGTTTCTCTTTTATAAGTCCATGATGTTGAACCATTTCAGCAAATGACAAAGGAAACATTTGATATTGCCATTTCCGTCCAGTTAATGGTTCGTTAACCTCGTTGGCCAAGTCGAAGGCCGAACTGCCAGTCGCAATCAGTTGAACATCTTTTATTTGGTCGGTAATGAGTTTCAGTCGCAAGCCTATGTCTTTAATCCGTTGCGCCTCGTCAATTACAATGACTCTGTTATTGCCGAAAAGTTTTTTCAGTCTGTCTGCCGACGTGTCTTCAAACATCTTCTGCACATCCAATTCGTCGCCGTTCAGCCATAAACAACCATTGCCACCTGAAACCAAACTGTTAAGCAGTGTGGTTTTTCCCACTTGCCGTGCACCCAGCAGAACCAATGCTTTGCCGCAGAACAATTTGTTTTTGATAGTATCTTCCAATAGCCGTTTTATCATATGCACTCATTTTTAATCGCAAAAATACGACTTTTTTGGAATTGATTCCGTAAAAGTTATAACTTTTTCGGAATTGAATCCTTGAAATACATTATGTAACAAAAGACTTTTGCCATTTCCTATTCTGCCATTTTATTCCACAAACGTTGCAAAATCACAATTTTTATGGAATAATGTTTTGCGGCATTAATATGATTTTCCATCAAAAAAGCCCATATATAAGCGATTGTCGGTTTTTTCCCGTGGTTTTGTATAGAATTAAGCCAATCGGTCGTTTTTTAACTCCGTTACCAAATAAATGTTCAGCATGCGGTAATCGTGAAAGTGGCTGCGTTTGATTTTGGTTGAGGGGGAGGTCATTGTTGTTTTGTGCTACTTGAAAAAACTCTACCTATAAGCATTTTAGTGCGTTCCGAAAATTTTTGAAAGAGGTTGCATAAAATCGTTAATCATATTCTCTTCATTATAGTTACCCGTCGCAAACATATAACCATTGTGCCCCATTTCATTTCTAATATCTGGGTTTTGTAATAGCATTATTTTATTAGCAAGGTCTTCTGGATTATTTTTTTCATATAGATAGCCATTATATCCATTTTTAATAAGTTCAACACTTCCTCCAACATTTGCGGCAACCACAGGAATTGAATGTTTCATTGCTTCTATTGCCACTCTGCCAAATGATTCACATGAACACACTAATACTATATCTGTTTCAGAATATATCGAATTAACATCTTCGAGAAATTGTATAAAATGCACATTGGTATCAACTGCTAGTTCACGTAGCTTTTGGTAGTAATCGTTTTTTTCGTTATGCCAACCAACAATGAACAATTCCATTTCGGTTCCATTTTTTTTTAGTATTTTAAATGCTTTAACGGCCTCATCTTGAGCTTTATGTGGAGACACAGCACCAATTATTGAAATTTTCGGTTTCCCCAAACAACTTCTATCTAATGATTCTTGTTTACAAAAGACTTGTTGCCGTACTTTGTAAATGTCTTTTTTAATATATCGAGAACACTCTTTTAATAGAAAATCAGAATTAACATACACATAATCGGATAATGCGCTAATGATTTTCATTGAAAGCCAATTGCCCAACATAAAATTAGCTTGCAAGTTTTTTTCTACCAATTCTCTAATATGCCAACAATGATGTTTTTTTTCAATTTTTGCGGCTATAGCAAAACTGCATATCACTGAAGTGTTAGTGATTATTACATCTGGCGAAAAATCCTTTATTATCTTTCTTGCAGACGATATGCAATATCTAAGTATCCAAAACAGGTCTCTTTTACTATATTTTTCTGGATACCATTTTTTTATCCACCAAAATTGCTCACAGTAAAATAAAGACACTTTCTCGGGTAATAATGTCTCTAATTGTCCTTTGCCGGGCAGTACTACACCTATTTTTGTATCATTTTGTTTTGCTATGGCCGACACTATTTCTGCTAATGACCGCTCTCCACCAGCCATTCCTGAAGAATGTGAAACAAAAAGAATTTTATGCATTTTACCCTTCGTTATTATTAGTTTTATTCACCGTAATACAAGGAAGTATTATGACTGTGGTGCATTGTGTTATAAGTCTGTGGTCAAAAAGCGAAGGTTCTTTGAACAAAATAATGTGTGTTCCTTTGATGACCAATATGTGCGCTGATAGAATTCAATATTATTATCTTTTAAAATGCGTTCTATTTCGGTTATTGTTTCTTGTTCACCGGGTCTTCCAACATCATCAATCATAATGCAAAAAGATTCGGTTAAACAACTTGGTATAAGATGTAGAATTTGAGACCGCGAATAGTGTTCACTACCAAAAGGACCATCAACAAAAATGAAATCATATTTTTTGCCTAATAACTCTTTGCAATTATCTTTATATGACAAGGTTTTATGTC
This sequence comes from Salinivirgaceae bacterium, assembly GCA_017617355.1. Lineage (GTDB taxonomy): Bacteria > Bacteroidota > Bacteroidia > Bacteroidales > SZUA-534 > RUG13583. The sequence goes on from JAFZWI010000036.1 coordinate 48,275, forward strand.
CGTTATAAATTGTTTCTTGCAATTCAGTGTTATAAATATTTACGGGATATTTGTCTTTAACAAGTTCTTTGAAAAAACAAATCCACTCCTCATCGTGCTCATAAGTAATAGCTTGCACGTCATTATAATGATTTGCATATTGATAAATCATTCTGGAAGATTGTCCCAAACCAAATTCCAAAATGTTTTTTGGATGAATAGAATCTAATATGCGGTACATCGTGTATAATGCACCATAATCTAATGCCGCCCCACCTGCAGAAAAAGATTGTATTTTTAACCATTCAGAATCCTTAATTGTATCAGAAAAGCGATGTGCATTAAGAATTTCTTTTTGCATTATTTCAATTCCACGAATCATTTTTTTCAGTTCATTCTGTTCGCTTTGAACAGAATTAATCCCTTGTATGCGCCTTATTAACTTCAATAATCTATTCATTTCAGATTTGTTTGCTTATTTGAAAATCAGTAATATAATACCCTTGATTAGGTGGCATTATTCTGCCATTCTTAAAATAATCATTGTAGCTGATGTGCAATTTCGCCACATTTCCAACCCAGTCCGCCAACTCGCCATCAACTAATGAACACAAATTGACATTATAAGTTCCTTCATTTAACATTAGTTTAGGAATGTAAAAATTAACATACCCATTGTCCAACACTATTTTGTCGGAATACAAATATGTGCTTAACCAAGTTACTCTTTCTCCAAGAGAATTGTTTATTCCAATATCTAATTGAGATGTATTTGAATTTTGGAAACGACTTGTTGTTTCTATTTTAATTTTAATTATTATTTCATCACCAACAGAAAAGTTGTCTTTAGAACATCCTTGTAAATCAGTGAATTTTATATCAACAAGGCGGATAGACCCATTTCCTTTTCTATCAGAAACTGCACCTAAAGCTATTTTTGAACGTTCCTCCTGCTCTGCTAAATATCTATCAATTACACTATCAATATTGCCTTGATAATCAATTATTCCGTTTTTCAAAATATATCCATTCTTGCACAGATTGCGTACGGCTGTCATATTATGACTAACAAACAGCACCGTTCTTCCCTCGCCTTTGCTCACATCCTGCATTTTGCCAATAGCTTTTTTCTGGAATTCGGCATCGCCAACGGCAAGAACCTCGTCAACCACAAGGATTTCGGGGTCGAGGTGGGCGGCAATAGCAAAGCCAAGGCGCACTGTCATACCGCTTGAATAACGTTTCACGGGAGTGTCAATATAGCGTTCGCAGCCCGAGAAATCAACAATCTCATCGAGTTTGCGGGTAATCTCGGCGCGTGTCATTCCCATAATGGCGCCATTCATATAGATGTTCTCGCGGCCAGTCATTTCGGGGTGGAAACCTGTGCCCACTTCAAGTAGCGAGGCTATACGGCCACGGTATTTTATGGTTCCTGTGGTGGGCTTGGTAACTCGCGAGAGCAGTTTCAGCAATGTTGATTTGCCTGCGCCGTTCTTGCCGATTATGCCCACCACATCGCCCTGCTCAATCTCCATATTTATGTCCTTCAGCGCCCACACATACTCTGAATTTCCTTTGCTGGCGCGGTCATTGGTCTCGCCAATTTTCAGATATGGGTCTTCGCGGCGCAGCACGCTCGTTGTCCACCAGCGGTTGAGGTCGTGGCTAAGCGTTCCAGTAGAGATTACCCCAAGGCGGTATTGCTTCGAAACGTTTTCTATTTTTATTGCTGTAGGCATTTTTTAAGTTACAAGTTATAAGTTACAAGTTTTCGCTTGTAGGGACGCGATTCATCGCGTCTGTTATTTCATTTCAATTTCCAAAGTAACGTTTTTCAGTATTAATCTGTTACGTTTTTTGACACATTTATTGTTCTTTTCCGTCAAACCACGCCCGTACCGCATAAAGCGGAAGATTGGTCACCGTGTTATTCTGGCGGAAGGGCAGCAACGACGTCTTTACCGCCACTTCAGGATTGTGCTCTTTGCAAAACGAGCCGAACGATTTGCTTTGCAAATTCTTGCCCGATTTTGCTTCGACGGGAACCGCCCGTTGGCCACATTGCACAAGAAAATCAATCTCTTGGCGCGAATTCTCCTTGCTGAAATAGGACACTGGAAGCTCGCGAATGGTTTTCAGTTCCTGCAAAACATATTGCTCGGTGAACGCTCCCTGGTATTCCTCAAATACGCCATCGCCAATCAGAACGGAATCGGCGCTGGTATTGCTCATCGCACCAAACAACCCACAATCGAGTACAAACAATTTGAACGCCGAAAAATCCTCATAGTATTGCAGCGGCGCTTCAGGTTTGCTGACGCGGTTTACTTTGTACACCAACCCCGCATCGCACAACCATTGCAAGGCAATCTCGAACTCGCGTGCCCGTGCGCCTTCTTTCACAACTCCATAAATGAATTTTTTGTTCTCTTTCGCCAATTGACCTGGTATAGAATTGAAAACCATGCTGATACGCATAACTTCGCGCGGCGGTGCGTGTTTGCCAATGTCTTGAATGTAGTTGTCAAGAATCTCGTTTTGCATATAGCGAATAGTCCACATCGGTTCGCCATCGATATAAGCCTGCACAATTTCGGGCATTCCGCCCACATAGAAATAATGGCGCAGACAATCAAGCAACTGCTCGTGGATAACAGCGGCTGTCGGCCAATCCTGTTCATCCAACACTTTGGCGTATGCATCTTTGCCTATCGCTTTCAGAAATTCGGCAAACGACAACGGATACATCTGCATAGTGTTGACTTTTCCGACAGGATACGAAATGTCCTCGTGTAACATTAAGCCTAACAGCGAACCCGCTACCGCAATATGCTGGTCGGGGGCATCTTCACAAAAATATTTCAGTGCCTGAATAGCACGCGGTACTTCCTGCACCTCGTCGATTATTATCAGTGTCTGACCTGCAACCACTGGCACTTGTGTTATGACCTCAATGGCTTTCAATATCCGCTGCACGTCGAAATCGGCAAACAAAGTCGCCATTCGGGACTCTCTGTCGCAATTTATGTAAGCCACATTTTTATAGGCAACTTCGCCAAAATGCTTCAGAATCCAAGTCTTGCCAACTTGCCTTGCACCATTAAGAATCAGTGGTTTACGACGTTCGCTCTGTTTCCATTTCAACAAATCCTGCAAAATGCTCCGCTCCATAAACTTTCAGTTTAATTTGCTCACAAATATATACAAAAAGCATACTGACATACAATTGTTTCACATTTTATGTACGTCTTTTTGGCAAAACTTCACATTTTATGTACGACTTTTTGCAAAAATTGCACATTTTATGCACGAGTTTTGGCGAGAATTCACATCTAATGGTTAGGGGTTGCGTTTTAGTTTACGTTTACGTTAGTGTTAGTGTCAACGTTATCGTCATCGTTTTTCGTCATCGTTAAATATCACACCGTATCCATAAAATCTTTTTCTACTTTATTGAAGATTATAGTGCCAAGTAGAAGCGTTATAATCATGAAAATCAAACTGTAAAGTAGCCAGCCCCACGAGAACACACCACTGCCGATAGCTCCGTATTTGAATGTCTCAATTATGGAAGTCATCGGGTTAAGTTGGAAAATCCATTGTTTGTCGGCAGGCATTGTGCTAAGCGGGTAGATTACCGGTGTGGCGTACATCCATAGCTGCACTCCGAATTGCAAGAGGAATGTCAGGTCGCGGTATTTGGTTGTCATTGAGGAGAATATAATGCCGAAGCCTAAGGCTAATCCGGCACTCATTATTACAAGCAACGGGAAAAGAAAAGCATACCAGTTTGGAGTAATGCCCACCCCCTTAAACGCATATACAATGTATATTATAAGGAATATCGCGAATTGAATGAAGAATTTCACAAGGTTCGAAATGGTAACTGAAATAGGTACCACCAGACGCGGAAAATACACCTTGCCAAAAACATTCTGGTTGGTGGTGAATGTGCCGGATGTCTTATTCAGGCAGTCAGCAAAATAGTTCCATAGTATAATTCCCGCAAAGTAGAAGAGTGGTCCGGGAATTCCGTCGGTGGAGATGCCGGCCAGATTTCCGAATACGAACATAAACATTACGGTTGTAAGTATGGGCTGAATCACAAACCACAGCGGACCAAGAATTGTTTGCTTGTACATAGTGACAATGTCACGCTTTACGTACATGTAAATCAAATCCTTATAGGCAATAACCTCGCGAAGGTTGAGGCTTAGCAAACGGTTGTTAGGAGTTATTTCTGTATAGCCGTTTTTATCCATTTTTTATTAAGAGTAAGCAAAACAACTTGCTGATAATCAACAATTACTCTGCATCTTTCACGCACCTTACCGATATGGCGTTTCGCGGACTCTCGTAGTAGCGGAACGGCTTTTTCAAGCTTTTGTGGTAATAGAGCTTCCAAACGTTGTCATGCGCCTTGCTTGACGACCAGAATGATGCTGAGTAACCGGCGTTCTGGTAATCGCCATTGTAGAATCCGGCATAAACCAGTTCAAACGGATTGATGAGGTTCTCCACAACCGAATCATTGCAAAGGCTGACCGACAGGTCTTGCAGCTCCTTGTCAGTAGGGATGTGCCAGCCGTCGGGGCAGAGGCCTTGTGCGCCCTCATCGGTGCTGCCGTTCATGGCGGCGTCCCAAGTGTAGAGAAGTCCCAGTTCGGGAGCGTCGGGGTTTTGGAAATATTTGATTTCGTCGCCGTTGCTGTTTGTTGTGGCGCGAAGGTTTTCTGTCATCCATGCGCGGCCGTTCACAATGGTCGTCTTGTAGCTGTTGCCCTCGTTGTCGATGCAGAGCGGGCAGTCAGGCCCTTTCACTGTTATCGATTCGGTGCCGGAGTTGCCGCGAGCGTCGGTTACCGTTACGGTGTAGACGCCGGCCTCAAGGTCGCTAATTTCGGCCACTGCCTGATTGTTCGACCATTTGATTGCGTACGGAGCTTTGCCGCCGCTAATGGTTATCGCTATTGAACCGTCGTTGCTTCCGTAGTCGGAAAGCGGGGTCACATTTGCTTCAATTTCAATAGGCTTGCGGTTGCAACTTGCTAATATTGCACCAGTTAGAGCAAGCAACAATAAGGATTTACAATAAATTCGCATATTATATCGTTACAAAAAACGTTTAAAAATAGCAAAAACACATTTATTTGATAATTGTCGGTGCAATTTATGAGAAAAATAGTTTGTGCTGTTTTCTTTTTGACGGTGTTGTTTTCGGCTTGTGCGCAAGATTCTGTTCCCGCCCGAATCGATTTGCACGGAGTTATTTTGAATGCCGACGGCTTGCAGCCAGTTTATAATGTCAATGTCTATGTGCGACACGGATACGGCACAACATCGAACAACAACGGATATTTCAACTTGCGTTGCGCCAGTGGCGATACGGTGGTGTTTTCGCACGTAGGCTATAGGCTTGTGAGGTTTGTTGTGCCCGACACCATTTTTGCCGAAAACCGGACTATCGGCATCATTATGCAGACCGACACTATTCTTCTGCCTGAGGTTGTGGTGCTTCCGTTTGTCACCTATGCGCGTATGAAGTACGAGGTGGCTAATATGGAACCCGATGCCGAACTGCAGACGGCTTTTTACAATGTCTCTGAAATTGTTGATTTGGCTTTGAGCCAGCCTGGTACCACTTATGACGCTCCTGCGCAACAACTTTCAGCCTATTCGGAGCGATTGCAAAACGCTGGTATGTTCGCGCCTAACCAAACAGTGAGTCTGATAGGCTTGAATAAAGGTGTTGTGGCATACTTGCGCCAGGTTAATTCGCGAAGAAAAAATGTCCCGACACCCGGTTATCGCAACGCGCAAAAACAGCTGCAGATGATTACCGATGTTCGCAATTTTGTTGTGAAACAAGCTGATACACTTGCTGTGCAACCTGCCGCCGATACACTCAGAACCACTGAGTAAGTCCTTCTGTTTTGACTCCGTTTGTCCATTTTGAAAATCAAATTTGTCGTTACGAGATATCCGTATCTATTCTCAACAATTTTAATACTTTTGCGGACTTACTTTTTTGCTGATGATTATTGCAGTCAACACGCAGACACTGCTGAAAGACAAACTTGAAGGTCTGGGAAGTTTCACCGATGAAATCATGCGCCGCATGGTTCGGAATCATCCTGAGCACCAATTTCTGTTCATCTTCGACCGCGACTGGGACAGTTCCTTCGTCTATGCCGATAATGTGATACCGGTAAAGACCTTCCTGCCGTCGCGTCATCCGGTGTTGTGGTATAGCCGTTTCGAATTCATTATACCTAACTTGTTGAAACGGCACAAAGTGAGTCTTTTCCTGTCAACCGACGGTTATATGCCTGTGCATCCGGCGGTTAAAACGTATAATGTAATTCACGACATAGGCTTTGTGCACGACCCTCAGAGCCAGCCGTTCCTTATAAACAGGTATTACAACCATTATTTCCCGATTTTCGCCCGCAGTGCCGACAGACTTGGTACCGTGTCGGAGTATTCAAAGGCCGATATCGTGCGCACTTGGGATATCAATCCAGACAAAATCGATGTCATATACAATGGTGTGAAGACGGTTTTTGCGCCGCTTGACGAGGCTGCGAAGAAAGAGGTTCGCGAAAAAACAACGGGCGGCAGTCCTTATTTCGTTTTCGTTGGGTCGCTTAATCAGCGCAAGAATGTTGAAGGCCTTTTGCGCGCGTTCGACCTGTTCAAACAGAAGGGCAATTTCCCGCACAAACTTGTCATTGTGGGCGAGTGTATGTGGTCGATGACAAGCATCGATAGCGAGATTGAACAAATGGAACATGCTGACGATGTGGTGTTTATGGGTCGTCTTCAGCCCGATGCCCTGCGCGATGTAACGGCAAGTGCCGATGCGTTGGTGCTGCCTTCGTTCCTTGAGGGGTTTGGCGTGCCGATTGTCGAGGCTATGAACTGCGATGTGCCGGTGATAACCTCAAACTGCACCTCAATGCCCGAAGTGGCCGGTGATGCCGGACTTCTCATCAATCCCCATTCCGATGAGGAGATAGCCAATGCCATGGTCCAATTGGCAACCGACGCGGAGCTGCGGCAGAAACTGATTGAAAACGCCAAAATTCAGCGGCAGAAATTCTCGTGGGACAAGTCGGCTGTCGATTTGTGGAACGGAATGATGCGGCTAATGGAATAAGAAAAGGGAAGAGGTAAGGAGTTGAGATGTTTAGTGTTGAACAAGTTCAACAAGTTTAACCTCAACACTTAAAACTTCGGAAACTTAAAACCTAAAACCTTCCAACCACTTATGCCTTGTGCCCTATGCCTTTTAACACTTCTCACGCCTGAATGCTGATAGTGCTGAGTCGGTTGTCGTGTAATTCGGTCAGGTAATATTTTATTGCGTACCAACCGCGGCGGATAACTTTAAGCGGCGGGAAGTCAATCGGATTGTCGTCGAAGTGGATGCGAATGATATTCTGCAATTTAGCCATTTCAACGGGAATCTTCTGAAGTAGGCAGAAACTTGCGTCGAATGTCTGCAGATTGTCGAGTTTGCCAATCTGAACAGGCAATTTGTCAAGCGGGTTGTAGCTGATATCGAGTGATTTAAGCCGATTCATGCTGCCGATGTTCTCGGGCAGCGATTTGATGCAGTTGCGCATCAGGTAGAGACTTTCCAAATTCTCAAGTTTGGTAATCGAATCGGGGAGGCTCGAAATCTGATTGTAGCTCAAGTCCAATGTCCGCAGCTCTGTCAGTTCGCCTATCTTTTCAGGTAATTCAGTGATATCCTTGTTCGATAAGTCGAGCGACTTGCAACCTGTGCGTTTAGCGCGGTCAATAATCCATTCAACCTCTTCTTTTTTCATATCTTTTATGTTTGGATGTTGCAAAATTACATTAGTAAAATGTTTTATCAAAGAGGCAAATCGGGAAGTCGGTCAAAAAAATGTCGGTATTAATCACTTTTTTTCTTCAGTCGAAATAAGCGAAAACGGCGAGCGGATTGATACTTTTTCGATTAGAACATTATTTTCGCACTCAAAAAAAGAAGATGACGATTTTAATTACAGCAATTTACCTGATTGCTCCAATACTGATTGCCGCATCGTATCAGCGCAGCAAGTTTGTGCGCAAAGCAGGAACCGTGATAATAGCTTACGCCGTGGGGCTTGTTCTGGCACTCGGCGGGTTTGTTAAAATGGCCGATGTGCACGCGCTCGAGTCGGCGCAGAACATCATTATGGACGTTTCGGTGCCGATAGCCATTCCGCTGATGTTATTCAACTGCAACTTCCGCCTTTGGACGCACTCGCTGCCCAAAACCATTCTGGCGCTTGTTGGCGGCCTGCTGTCGATAACCGTGGCGGTGGCGGTGGCGTTTTTCCTGTTCCGCAATTCGGGCATCGGCGGTCTCGACCGCATCTCGGGCCTGATGATGGGCATCTACACTGGCGGTACTCTTAACTTTTTCGCCCTCGGTTCGGCTTTGCGCGTCGATGAGTCGGTTATTCTGCTCGTTTACGCCTTCGAGATGCTTGTGACATTCCCGTTAATTATGTTCATTGTGGCTGGTGGCTACAGATTGTTCCGTCGCCTGCTGCCTTTTCCCGACGAGTCGATAACTCTGCAATCCGATGTCGAGACCGACGGTGGTGTTGAAGATTATAGCCATTTTTTCGCGCGTCGTACCTTTGGCCACACAATGCTCGGGCTGCTGCTGGCGGTGCTTTTTCTTGCCGTGGCGGCTGGTCTGTCGCTGTTGCTGACGGGTGTTTTGAGTGAGCTGGTTATCATTTTGGTAATCACCACATTGGCCATTGCAGTATCGTTCTCGGAAAAGGTTCGCAACCTGCCCAAAACATTCGAGTTGGGAATGGTTTTCATACTGATGTTCAGCGTTGTGGTGGCCTCGAAATTCGACATTAACTGCCTATACCAATCGGCATTCACATTGATGTGTTTCGTGCTGACAATTATGGCGATAACTGTAGCGCTGCACCTGCTGCTCTGCCGAATTTTCCGCATCAGCGGCGACTTGTTCACGGTGGCCAACATCGGTCTGCTTTGCTCGCCGCCGTTCATTCCGCCCGTGGTTGGCGCAATGGGTAACCGCAAGGTGCTCATCAGCGGCATTATTATCGGGCTTGTGGGCTATGCCGTGGGTACCTATTTGGGTGTCGGAATGGCCTATCTGCTGAAGGCATTTATTTAAGGACTGAAGGATTGAATGTTTTTTGAAATGAAACGTTTGATATTCACTGTGATAATTGCCTTGCTGACTGTTGTGGCAAATGCTCAAGGCGAAACAAAGACGGGTTGGACTTTTGGTGTCCTTCCGTCGGTGGCTTACGATGCCGACCTCGGGTTCCAATATGGCGCTCTCACCAATTTGTATTATTTCGGCGATGGCAGCACCTATCCCGAATATCTGCATTCGATTTACGCCGAGGTGAACCGCACCACCAAAAAGAACGGACTTTTCCGCTTGAATCTTGAGTCGCGCGCGCTGGTGCCGGGGCTGCTCATTTCGTCTGACATTTCGTATATGCCCGACGAGATGTGTGATTTTTCGGGCTTCAACGGCCACCAAGCTGTGTTTAATTCCGATTGGGCCGACGACAGCAAGGCCGATTACCGTTCGCGTGCTTTCTACAAATATCGCCGCGGATTGTTCCGCTCGATTATTGATATTCAAGGCGATATCAGCGGCAATCTCAATTGGAACGCTGGTGCAGGACTGCTCGTATTCAATGCCGACCACGTCAACATCGACAAGCTGAACCGCGGACAGTCCGACGAGAAGAAACTGCCTGACATTGACCTCCTTTTCGACAAATATCAGCAATGGGGGCTGATTGACAGTTGTGAGACTAAAACCGGCGCGTATCCCTACATTCACGGCGGCGTCAGCTACGACAGCCGCAACCGCACGGCGGCACCGTCGGCAGGCATTTGGGCCGATGCGTTTTTAACTTACACAGCCGCTTTCGGCAATCTGAAACAATTTAACAGTCTGAAACTGAATGCCGATTTTCGCCATTACATAGCGTTGGGCACGCCTATTGCTGTGCTGGCTTATCGGCTGTCAGCGCAGCTCACACTTGCCGGACAAACACCGTTTTATATGGCCTCGCAGCATAACGTGCTGAATATGAGACGTGCAATCTACGAGAGTTTGGGCGGCTCAAGTTCGCTGCGCGGCATCACTCGCAACCGCATCGTTAGTGACGGTTTTGCGCTGGCTAACATTGAGTTACGGCTGCGCTTGGTGAAGTTTGATGTCGGTTCAAGCCATTTCTATATTGCCACCAATCCTTTTGTGGATGCAGGAATGGTGCTTCAGCCGGTCGATATTGATGAGCAACAAGTGCGACTAGCCGCAGAAACAACTGACGACAATGCCGACGATTATTTCGATTTCTCGGGCAGCGTCTATCGTCCGCATTTTTCAGGTGGTGCCGGATTGAAAGTGGCTATGAATGAGAATTTTATCCTCTCAGTCGATTGGGCGACACCATTCAGTTCTGGCGATTCGGGAAAGAAATCAAACATCTACGTAAAAATGGGCTATCTGTTTTAGCCACATAAAAAAAGCCGTCCTTTTCAGAACGGCTTAAATCGGTATTATAGTTCAAATTATTGAGCTATAGAGCGGGTTTCGTATTCAGCCTTGACATCTTCATAAAATGCTGCGTATGAGGTGTAGATGTAAGGAATCAGTCATAAATAACCGATGCCGAAAGTGAACATACACAAAATTGCCCAACCGATGAACGACAATTGAAGGCAGAACAAATCCCATTTGTGTCCGTCCATCATAGCCATACTTAATTCAATAGCTTCGTTGTTCTGAAGGTTGGGGTTGTCGTTAAGAATGAACGGTGTCAATGCGTATGCCAATCCCTTGATTACTCCGGGGATAATGAACAGCAATGTCCATAAAAATGTGTAAACAAACACCAAAAGCATTGTTACCCAAAGGCGTGTCTCTTTAAAGAACGCGAAGATGCATTCTGTTTTTATAGTCTCGCCAGTGCGAAGCATTTTCAGAAACGCCACCATTAATGCGGCTTCAAGAACAACCGCGCCTATTGAGGCTATTAAAGACAAAGGCCCGCAAAAAGCTAATATGAAACTTGCAACCATAACGATTGCTAAAAGAACCAATGTGGTGAGAACGGCATCTCCCCATTTTCCGTTGAGAGCGGCAGCCGCAGTGGCTCGCATCTCTTTTGCACATTTAATCATAATAATTCGATTTAAAGTTAAGTTTTCGATTTCTAAAATATGAAAATTATCGTTTCACCAACGGCCAAATGAGTTTTTCCAATCCGTTTACTTTAATCTCGTACATCAGCCGCAACTGATTGCCGATTTTTCCTGGCGGGAAGCCTTTTTGCGCGTACCAAGCCAAGTACGGCTCGGGCAGTTCAATTAGCAGCCGGCCCTCGTATTTGCCGTACGGCATACGGGTGTTGGCAAGCTCAACAAGTTCGTGCTGGTCGGGTGGTGTGAGAGGTGTCATAATCGTTTTTGTTTTGACTACAATGTTACTATTTTTGCACCAATACTATTACCGAAAATGAAACTTATAGCTGAACATTTGGTTAAACGTTACGGCAGTCGCACTGTGGTGAAAGACGTGTCGTTTCACGCCGAAAAGGGTGAGATTGTGGGGCTTCTGGGGCCTAACGGCGCAGGCAAGACTACATCGTTCTATATGATTGTGGGACTGATAACGCCCAATGGCGGCAACATCTATCTCGATGACCTTAACGTTACAAAAGAGCCTATCTACAAGCGTGCGAAACTCGGCATCGGTTATCTGGCGCAGGAAGCGTCGGTGTTCAGAAAGTTGAGTGTTGAGGATAACATAATGTCGATTCTTGAGATGACCGACCTGACCAAAGACCAGCAAAAGGAGAAACTGGAGTCATTGCTTACCGAGTTCAGCCTGCACCATATCCGCAAGAGCCTTGGCATTCAGTTGTCGGGTGGCGAGCGTCGCCGTACGGAGATTGCCCGTGCTTTGGCTATTGACCCACATTTCATCTTGCTCGATGAGCCGTTTGCCGGTGTCGACCCGATTGCGGTTGAGGACATTCAACGCATTGTGCGTCAGCTGAAAGAGCGCGGCATTGGTGTCATCATCACCGACCACAACGTGCAGGAAACGCTCTGCATCACCGACCGCACCTATCTGCTTTACGACGGCCGCATTATGAAGGAAGGCTCGGCACGTGAACTGGCTGATGATGAGGAGGTTCGCCGTGTTTATCTGGGACAGAATTTTGTGCTGAGGGAGTGACTAAGTTTTGACAAACTTAAATATCTGACTGAAATGCAAATAAATTATCATATAAACAGATTGCTATCTGTTGGGATAAATAGAAAATGTTTTTGCATTCTAATATTGTTCTATTATGCAGTATTACAATATGAGTTTTATCATCCACAAGCAATGCATTTAAACATATTTCTTTTATTCTTTATATGCTTAATTTTCATAACAATTATATGGTTATTGTTGGGAAACATTATAGGGTTGGGGTTATCGATTTGGATTGATTCTATAGTGGCGACACATTATAGTGATGCATTTTATTATGCACCATTCCCTACTTTTTCTGCGTTATCTGCTACTTACATTGCATTAAGTATGCTTCGCTGCCAGAATATGAAAGTAAATGTTTTAATGGCTTTGGTGCCGTTTTATAATCCAATAGCATTACTATTTAAGAAACCAAGAGCACAAAACAATAAGAATGAAACATTGACGGTCACAGCCCCGTTTGAAGTCTGAAGTCCGTTGTCTGTAGTCCCAAAAAAATAACCACGAAACTTAAACTTAACATATTACTGCTTTTGCTGCTTTGCGCGGTACAACTCTCAGCGCAAGTGACTCGCATTCGCGGCACTGTGATTGACGCCGAAACTGACGAGCCAATGCCGTTTGTGAATGTTGCGGTGCCCGGCACGCAGCTTGGCACAATTACCGATGTCGATGGTAAATTCTTCATTGAAACCCGCATTCACGCCGACACGCTCGTGGTGTCGTATATGGGCTATCATTCGTTCAAGGTGGCTGTCAGAAATGGCGCATATCAGGAGTTGGCGTTGCGGCTTGAGCCTGACAATATTGTTATGGACGAGATTGTGGTGCATCCGGGCGAGAATCCGGCCTTCCGCATTCTGCGCGAGATTAACGAAAACAAGCCGCGCAACAACCCAATGCGCCAGTCGCTCTACACCTATGAGGTTTACAACAAGATGGAACTCGATGTGAACAATATCACTGACGAATATCGCAACCAAAAGATTTTCAAGAAATTCCAATTTGTCTTCGATTACGTTGATACATCGGCGATAACCGGAAAAACATTCCTTCCGATATTTATAACCGAAACATTGTCAGATTATTACTACCAAAAGAACCCGAAGCGCGAGAAAGAGGTGATAAAGGCCAGCCGCATTTCGGGCACCGAGGACGATATGGTGTCGGAATTCACGGGCAAGATGTATCTGGATTTCAATCTATACGACAATTTTGTGCCGATTCTTGGACACGATTTTGTTAGCCCGATTGCCAACATCGGCCGCGTATATTACAAATACTACCTGATTGACAGCGCGTTCCGCGACAACCGCTGGTGCTATCAGATTTCGTTCAAGCCGAAACGCAAGCAGGAGCCAACGTTTACCGGTTATTTCTGGGTTCACGACACCACCTATGCCATTGAGAGTTACAAAATCCGCATTTCCGAGGGTGTGAACATCAACTTTGTGTCGGATTTTGTAGCAGAGCAGTCGTTTACGTATGTTGAAGATTCTGTGTGGTTTCCGAAGAAACAGGAATTGTTTATCGATTTTTCAGTCACGCAAAAAGATTATGGATTTTTCGGGCGTAAGACCACATCGTACAGCAATATCAACCTGCATCCTGACCTGCCCGACAAGACTTTCTCATCGTCGGCACCGACCGAGACCGTGCTACTCAACGACGCGATGCAGAAATCGGTTGACGAGTGGAACGCTATGCGCCACGAGGAGTTGAGCCAGCGCGAGAAGGACATCTACAAAATGGTTGATTCGGTGCGCGAGGTGCCTATGTTCAATAATATCGTCAATCTTGTAAATACTTTAATAACAGGATATTGGGTTCATAGATATATCGAAATAGGACCATACTACACGCTTTATAGTTTTAATCCTATTGAGGGCAGCCGCTTCAAGCTGAGTCTGCGCACCAGCAACGAGTTCAGTACCAGGCACATGCTCTACGGACACATTGCCTATGGTACTCGTGACCAGAAATTTAAATACGGCTTTGGTTTTACCGAGATGTTCAGCACAATGCCCCGACGATGTGCCAATGTTTATTATTTTCATGATAATGAACAACTTGGGCTGACGGAAAATGCTTTCTTGACGGACAATATTCTGTCATCGTTGTTTGCGCGCAAGCAGAACGACAAGCTGACCATTGTGAACGAGGGTGGAGCCTACTACGACCACGAGTGGTTCCCGGGCTTGTCGACCAAGCTGAAGGTCCGTCACAAGCAGATTTACGCGTCGGAAACTGTCACATTCAGAATGGAGGACCTTGAAACGGGTGACACTATTGATGTGAAAAGTCTGCGGACATCGGAAGTTTCAGTAAATGTGAGATTTGCCTATAACGAAAAGTTTGTAATGGGCAAATTCGAGCGTGTCAGTCTTGGCACTAAATACCCGATTTTCAATGTCGGCCTGACTGTGGGCATCCCCGACATTTTGGGCAGCAAATACGAGTATTACAAGCTGCACGCCAGCATTGACCATACAGTGCCGGTGAATCCGCTGGGCGATTTCCGTTATATTATCGACGCCGGAAAAACCTTTGGCAAGGCGCCGTTCCCGTTCCAGCAGCTGCACGAGGGCAACCAGACCTACGCCTACGACGAGTACGCCTTCAACCTGATGAACTATTACGAGTTTGTGAGCAGCGAGTATCTGACCTTTATGTTTGAACATCACTTTAAAGGACTCTTTTTGAACCATATACCGCTGATGAGGCGGCTGAAATGGCGCGAGGTGGCCACCGGCAAGGTGCTGATTGGCGACTTTACCCAGCGCACCAGCAACGACCTCTTCTTCCCAACTGACATGAACCTGTTGCACCGCCCGTACGCCGAGGCTGGCGTTGGCATCGAGAACATTTTCAAGTTCTTCCGTGTCGATGCAATCTGGCGCCTCTCGTACCTCGACCACAAAGATGTGCTGCCGTTCGGAATTTTGGCTAAAATGCAGTTGAGGTTCTGATATCGGCTTATATTTGCAAAAAATGAATTCTGTGGAAAAAGGAATCGTAACAAAATCGACAGGCAGCTGGTATTTGGTCCGGAAAGACGACGGGAGCGTGGTGGAGTGCCGCATACGTGGAAAAATGCGCACCAAAGGACTGCGCACCACCAATCCGGTGGCTGTGGGCGATTCGGTTGAGTTCGATATTGATTCCGAAACGGGTAAGGGTTTGATTCACAGCATCGACGACCGCCGAAACTATATCATCCGCAAGTCGATAAACCTGTCGAAGGAGGCGCAGATTATGGCAGCCAACATCGACCAAGCCATTCTGGTGGTGACGCTCGTCAGTCCGCGCACGTTCACGCAGTTCATCGACCGCTTTCTGGCGTCGGCGGAGGCTTACAACATTCCTTCGGTTTTGGTTTTCAATAAGATAGATATTTATAACGCGCAACAGACCGCCGAAATGGACGAGCTGATTGCCGTCTATCAAAAGATTGGCTATGAATGCGTTAAGGCATCGACGGTGCAAAACATCGGCATCGACCGCATTGAGGAACTCACTCGCGGCAAACTCTCGCTGCTGGCTGGTCATTCGGGTGTTGGCAAATCGACCATCGCTAACCGATTGAATCCCAATCTCGACTTGCGCACATCGGCTATTTCCGACTCGCACGACAGCGGAATGCACACCACCACTTATCCCGAAATGCACCCGTTGATGAATGGCGGATATATTATTGATTCACCTGGAATTAAGGGCTTTGGTACCATCGAGATGAAAGACGAGATGGCGCACTATTTTCCCGAGATGTTTGCCGAGTCGGCCAACTGCCAATTCTACAACTGCACCCACACTCACGAGCCGAAATGTGCTGTGAAACAGGCTGTTGCCGAAGGACGCATTGCGCAGAGCCGCTACAATAGTTATTTAAGCCTTTTGAACGATGAAGATGAGGATAAATATCGCCAAGGTGTTGATTAGCACGGTTCTGGCAGTTGTGCTATGCGCTTGCGGTAGCCAACCATCGCCGCAAGGCCAACAACAGCAGAACACCGAAACATCGGCGCAGACCGAAAAACCGAAGACTGAAAAACCGAAGCAGACATCGACTCAAAAGAAAAAGGCTGACAAACCCAAGAAGGTGCGCCTGACCGAAGACAATGTGGTTGAGGAGCTTACAAAATACGGCCGCCAAAACCCCGAAAAGCGCGTGCGCATAATCACTTCGATGGGTACAATGGTGGTGGAGTTGTACGAGAACACGCCGCTGCACCGCGCCAATTTCATCCACCTTATCAAGGAGCACTACTACGACGGCACGGAGTTTTACCGCGTCATCAACAATTTTATGATTCAGGGCGGCGACACCGACGGTTACGAGCGCCGGGCTGTGAAGGAGAAAATCGGGAAATACACGCTGCCGTCGGAGTTTCGCGAGGAGAATATCCACAAGCGTGGAGCCCTGTCAATGGTGCGCGAGTATGAGAACAACCCCGAGAAACGCTCGTCGCCGTTTGAGTTTTTCATTGTGCAGGGCACGGTTTACACCGAAGGCGAGCTGAACGGCACCGAGTTCAACTACGATGTGAAAATCAGTCCCGAACACCGCGCCGTTTACAAGTCGGTGGGCGGTTGCGCCTATCTCGACGGACAGCATACGGTTTTTGGCGAAGTGGTTGAAGGTCTTGAAGTTATCGATAAGATTGCCGCCGTAAAAACCGACAATGGCGACTGGCCGATTAAGGCAGTGACGATTAAGATGGAGATAGTCAAATGATAGTTAGGAGTTAGGATTTAGGAGTTTAAATTGTATTTTTACAAGCAAATATCAATTTACTATGAAAAGACTAATAACACTTTTAGCGACCATTGTTTTTGCAGGGCAGACGTGGGCGCGAACAACAACCTTTGAGATTGGAAATTTGAAATACACCGTAACCGATGAAACAAACCATTATGTTTCGGTGGTAAATGGCTCAACCGAGCCAACAGACACTCTTGAGATACCTTCGCAAGTCACATACCCGGAAACTGATGGTACAATTTATACGGTTGCAAGCATCGGCAGCTATGCATTCAAAGATTGCAGCGGCCTGACAACAGTCACCATTCCCAATTCGGTTACAAGCATCGGCTGGTATGCGTTCGAAGAATGCAACGGTTTGACATCGCTTATTTTTGCCGAAGGCTCACAACTTACTAACATTGGAGACCTTGCGTTCTGTGGTTGCAACAACCTTAAATCAATCGCCATTCCAAATTCAGTAACAAGCATCGGTGACTATGCATTCGAATTTTGTAGCGGTCTAACATCGCTAATTTTTGCTGAAGGCTCACAACTTACATTCATTGGAAATCTTGCCTTCTATGGATGCAGTGGCTTGACATCAGTCACCATTCCCAATACGGTAACAAACATTGGCAGTGAACCGTTCTATGATTGCAGCGGTCTGACAGTAGTAAATGTTGAAAGTGGTAATACAGTATATACCTCTGAAAATGGTGTTTTGTTCAATAAGGCGAAAACCAATCTGATATGTTACCCTGCAGGTAAAACAGAAACAACATATATAATTCCCAATACAGTTACAAGCATCAGTACGTCTGCGTTCTACAATTGCAGCAGTCTCACATCAGTCACCATTCCCGATTCTGTCACAAGTATTGGCGACTTTGCGTTCTTTGGTTGCAGCGGTTTGTTGTCGGTAACAATTTCAAAAAACGTTGAAAAAATTGGATGTGATGCTTTTAGTGAATGTACCGCAACTATTAATTGCGAGGTTGATAGCAAACCAAATGGTTGGGCTAATGATTGGTTAGGTAACGAAGAATACAAAGGCAAGGTCGTTTGGGGCTACAAACCAACAGAAAACCAAGGTGGCAATGAACAAGGAGGAGAGAATCCTGGCGGAAACGAGAACAATCCAAGCACCCCCGTCACCGAATTCGCCGCTAACGCAGTGAACATCTATACCTATGGCCGTAACATTGTGGTTGAGAATGCTGCGGAAGAAATCCGTGTTTATGATGTAATGGGGCGTTTAATTGTAGAGACGCCACATTGTGACGTCTCTACGGAAATCCGCCTCAATGGAATAGGTGTTTATATTGTCAAGGTCGGGAACATTGCAAAACGCGTGGTAATCAATTAAAAATCAGTATTGTTGTGTTCCCGGCAGCTCGGAATTGGGTGTTAGATGTTTATTGTGTATTTTTACAAACTGTTATGAAAAGACTAATAACACTTTTTGCGGCTGTTGCTTTTGCAGGGCAGGCGTGGGCTTATGATTTTAAAAGTGGTGATTTATACTATAATATTACAAGCGACACTACTGTGGAAGTGA
>JAFZWI010000037.1 GCA_017617355.1 Salinivirgaceae bacterium
CGCTCGCACCGACAAGTACGAGAAGATGGTTGCCGGCGGCGTTATCGACCCGACCAAGGTTGCCCGTGTGGCTCTGGAGAACGCCGCATCGATTGCCGGAATGTTCCTGACAACCGAATGTGTTCTTGTTGAGGAGAAAACCGAAACCCCTGCAGCCAACCCAATGGCCGGCGGCGGTATGGGCGGAATGATGTAAAAATAGGATTGTCTAATTTTTTTCATAATGAAAAGGGGAGGAGCGCTTCGCAAGGAGCGCTCCTTTTTTGCATTAGGACACAAAAGCGGCTTAGTACATCAAACATCGCAGACAATCAAATGAATTTTTGATAATTTTGGTCCGTGAAAAATCGCAAGTAATGAACACACTATACCCGTTGAAATTCGAACCTATTCTGAAGGAGAAAATCTGGGGAGGAAGCAGAATAGCGAAGGAACTGAACAAGAAGCAGGGCGCGCTGCCGAATATAGGCGAGAGCTGGGAGTTGTCGGGTGTGGCGAATAATGTGTCAGTTGTGAGCAACGGATATTTGCAGGGAAACACTATTGAGGAGCTGATTGAAGTTTATATGGGCGACCTTGTCGGAGACAAGGTGTTCTCAAAATTCGGCACAGAGTTCCCGTTGCTTTTCAAATTCATCGATGCTGACGAGTATCTGTCTATTCAAGTGCATCCGGGCGATGAGCTTGCTATGCAGCGCCACAAATTGCACGGAAAAACTGAAATGTGGTATGTGATTGAGGCCGAAGAGGATGCCAAACTGATTTCGGGCTTCAATTGCGAAATGGACAAGCAGAAATATCTGGAGAATCTAAACAGTGGCAAGTTGCGTGACATTCTTAATTGGGTGCCCGTGAAACATGGCGACACATTCTTCATTCCTTCAGGCCGGATACACTCAATAGGTCCCGGTATATTGCTTGCCGAGATTCAGGAGACGTCTGACATTACATATCGCATCTACGATTGGGACCGCCTCGATACTAATGGCAAGCCACGTGAGTTGCACACCGATTTGGCTGTCGATGCTATTGATTACACGCTTCATCCGTCGTATAAAACCGACTACGAAATAAAGATGAACCGAAGCACATCGGTTGTCAGCTGTCCGTTTTTTACGGTCAATTTGCTAAATTTCGACAAGGATATCGAAATCGACTATGGTCGCATCGATTCGTTTGTGGTTTATATGGCGGTTGGCGGAAAGGCGGAGATTCACGCACCAGGACTTGACGAGCCCGTAAGCATTGCCAAGGGCGAAACGGTTTTGATTCCGGCAGAGATGAAGGAGATAGAGCTTAAGCCGGTTGGTGGCGAGGCAAAACTTCTGGAAGTGTATATTGGATAGATTTTTAACCGATACAAAACAATAAAGGCGGCCTTTTGGGTCGCCTTTTTAATTGTTGTGAAGTTTCTTATGCAAGTTTCGGAGCTTCAACTGGGCATACGCTTGCGCATGTTCCACACTCAGTGCATTTGTCAGGGTCGATAACATAGATATCGCCTTCTGAGATTGCCTCAACCGGGCATTCGCTCATGCATGTTCCACATGCCAAGCAGTCTTCTGAAATTTTGTAAGCCATAATTATTGTTTTTAAAAGTCGGTCAAAGATAAATTATTTAGCAATAGTAGCAACAATAGATTTTTCAGCATACAAGCCGGTAGCCGATGCCGTTATTATCCGCGGCGGGCAATAATAGTCTGACGGCCAGTTACTTTATCGCCAATTTTCACATTAACATTGTAGTTTGTAGGTATGAACAAATCGACACGCGAGCCGAAACGGATGAACCCTAATTCTTCTCCCACATTGTGGTCTTCGTCTTGTTTTACAAAAGTCAATATTCGGCGTGCAACAGCACCGGCAACCTGTTTCACAAGCACAATGCTGCCGTCGGCCTGAGTAATGGCAACGGCGGTGTGTTCGTTCAGGTCAGACGATTTCGGCGTAATGGCGCGAGTGAATTCGCCGTCGAAGTGAAGGACCTGTTTAATCTTGCCTGTCACCGGAACCCAGTTGATATGCACATTCCAGCACGACATGAAAATGGAAACTTGTATTTGCTTTTCGTTCACAAAACTTGAAGGCTCCACCTCTTCGATAGCAACAATTGTCCCGTCGGCAGGGCAGAGTACCTCGTTGCCCGATAATGCCGGAACGGCGCGTCGTGGGTAACGGAAGAAACGAAGTACGAAAAGCATAACAAGGCACGATGCCGTAACGCTTATGCTCATAGCAAGCTGACCGCATCTTGTTATGTATACTATTGCATTTATTATCAGTAATATGGCAAGTGCTTTCAATATTACAATATAACCTGCATGATGAATGCGCATAGTAAGATTTTTTAGTTATGAAATGAACTGCAAATATGCCAAAATAACGGGAATGACCAATATAATACTGTCAAATCTGTCGAGAATGCCTCCATGCCCCGGCAGAAGGTTGCTTGAATCCTTAATGCCGACAGTACGCTTGAATTGTGACTCGACAAGGTCGCCCAAAGTGCCGAAGCAGATAGTGAGCAATGCCATTACTACCCATTGCGCCGGCGAAAGAATGGGGTAGAATCGCGACAGCAGAAAAGCGGCGCCAACGGCGGCCAGAGCGCCTCCGAAAAAGCCTTCCCATGACTTTTTAGGCGATATGCGGACAAACATCTTATGCTTGCCGAGCAGCATTCCGAAACAATAGGCGCCGGTGTCGTTTGTCCAAATGATAATGAACATTCCCAATATTATTATGCTCTGATAGCTGCCGCCGTAGAAAGCCAGCGGGGTTATCAGCGCAAACGGAACGGCAATGTAGACAAGTCCATAAATGGTTGTGGAAATGCTGTTTATTGGATTCTTATAGTCTTTGCCGAACAGCACAATTACAAAAATCAAAGCGGTAAGCGGTACCAGCAGCAAAAGGTATTGCCTGCCAATGATGCCGGCTGTCGACAGAAATGACAATGCGTAGGCCGCCACGCCAATTATTATGGCATAAACACCAACCGGCTGATAATCTTTCTGTTTTGCAATGTGATAGAACTCTCCCAACGCTAATGCGTCGATAATGGCGAACAGCAGTGCAAATGTCCATTGGTTTATCAGGATGCATGAGATGAGCACCGCCAGAAAGACGATGCCCGTTGTAAGCCGTTGCCAAAAATTATTCATCTTCATGGCTGTTTATAATGTTTAAGGCCTGTTGCGATTGGTACTGATGCACATAAACTTCAATTTCGCCAAACAAATACGATGAGTCTTGCTTGTTCATCAGAACCGCTTCAACTCCGGCATTCTCGAGTTTGCCGCGCATAAGCTCGGCTTCGAACGTGCTGTTGGTGCTATAAATTGAAATCCAGTCTTCCATTATTTCGTTGTTTCGGTTTCCGATTTAGCTTCATTTTTAACCTCGCTGTTGTCGGCTGTCGGTTTGGCATTCGTTGTCTGATGCTCGTAGTAAGGAGTCTTGCCGCCAGGGCGCGGACCTAAGATGCGCTCAAGGTCTTCGGCAAACAAAACCTCACGCTCAAGCAGAAGGTTAGCCAACTGGTGGTGCTGCTCCTGATATTTTGTCAGTATCTCTTTCGCTTTGGCGTAGGCCTCACCGATGAGCCGCTGCGTCTCCTCGTCAATGGCGCGTGCCGTTTCCTCGCTGTACGGCTTCGAGAAGGCGTATTCACTCTGGCCCGACGAGTCGTAATAGCTTATATTGGCAAGTCTTGGACTCATGCCGTAGTAGCAAACCATGGCGTAGGCGTGTTTGGTGGTCCGTTCAAGGTCGTTGAGAGCCCCTGTCGATACTCTTCCGAAGAAGAGCTCTTCGGCGGCGCGTCCGCCAAGCAATGCCGCCATTTCCTCCATAAGTTGCTCGGTGGTGGTCAGTTGCCGCTCCTCGGGCAGATACCATGCGGCGCCCAATGCCTGTCCGCGCGGAACAATCGTAACTTTGATAAGCGGGTTGGCGTTTTCCAACATCCAGCTTACGGTGGCGTGTCCGGCCTCGTGGTAGGCTATCGATTTTTTCTCCTCAGGCGATATTATCTTGTTTTTCTTCTCAAGTCCGCCAATGATGCGGTCAATGGCGTCGAGGAAATCTTGTTTTTCAACTTGTGCCTTGTCGTGGCGGGCGGCAATAAGAGCCGCCTCATTGCAGACATTGGCGATGTCGGCACCCGAGAAACCCGGTGTCTGCTTGGCCAGTGATTCCACCGACACATCTTGCGCGAGTTTGGTGAGCGGACGCATATGCACTTTGAATATCTCTATTCGCTCGTTAAGGTCGGGTAGCTCAACTTGAATCTGGCGGTCGAAGCGGCCGGCGCGCATCAGGGCACGGTCCAGAATGTCGGCGCGGTTGGTGGCGGCCAGAATGATGACACCGCTGTTGGTGCCGAAGCCGTCCATTTCGGTAAGTAGCTGGTTCAGAGTGTTTTCGCGCTCATCGTTCGAGTTCCAGCTGTTGTTGCGTCCGCGGGCGCGGCCAATGGCATCAATCTCGTCGATGAAGATGATGCACGGAGCTTTCTCCTTTGCCTGCTTGAATAGGTCGCGAACGCGTGATGCGCCTACACCTACAAACATCTCTACAAAATCGGAACCCGACAGAGAGAAGAACGGCACGTGTGCCTCGCCTGCAACAGCTTTGGCTAGCAGCGTCTTGCCTGTTCCCGGAGGGCCTACAAGCAGTGCGCCTTTTGGAATTTTGCCGCCTAACTGCGTGTATTTCTGCGGATTTTTCAGAAAATCGACAATTTCCTTTACCTCAATTTTAGCCTCCTCAAGTCCGGCCACGTCTTTGAAGTCGATTTTTATTTCAGAAGCGTCTTTGTCGAACATTTTTGCGCGCGACTTGCCGATGTTGAAAATCTGGTTGCCGCCAGCTCCGCCCGACATCCGGCGGAATATGAATAACCAAACGCCTATCAACAGCAACGGGAAAACTATCCAGTTGAGGATAGGTCCGAGGCGGTCTTGGCGAGTTTCGTACTTGACATCTATCGGCTCGTCGGGCGAATATTTTTCGGTGGCTTTGGCCAAATTCTGCTCAAACGACTCAACCGAGCCTATCGTAAAGAAATACTGAGCGTTGTTGGATGAAAAGGTCGGGGTTGTCTTGCTGTCAGCGTAGCGTGCCTCCTTCAATTTGTCTGGCTTGATGTAAATCATAGCCTTCTCTTTGTTAACAACCACTATCTTGTTGACATCGTGGTTTTTAAGCATTTCCTGCTCGAAGCGGTTCCATGTCACCTCCTTGGGGTCGCTGTCGCCCGAAGGCAAAAACATAAGCCCGAAAAGCGCAATGGCTATAATGCCGTAAATCCAGTTGGTGTTGAATTTTGGCCGGTTGCCCGGTGTTTTGGGCGTATTTGCGCTGTTGTCCGGCTTTTTGCCGGCATTGTCATTAGTTTTTTCTTTGCTGTTCTCGTTATCCATAATGTTTATTCTTCTGTTTCAATGATTTCCTTTTTGGCGTCGGCCCAAAGGTCTTCGATGTTGTAGAAACTGCGGATTTCCTCCTGAAAAATATGGACGATGATGTTGCCATAGTCCATTAGCACCCAAAGCGCGTTCTGTTGCCCCTCAATGTGCGACGGATGCTCGCTTGTCTCAGTGCGGGCAAAGCGCTCGATGTTGTCGGTAATGGCTTCAACCTGCGAACTTGAGTTTCCGTGGCATATAATGTAGTAATCGGCAACAGCCTGATGATTGTCTGTCAAATCGATAGCCACAATGTCGTGACCTTTTTTCTGCTTGATAGCCTCAATTATAGCCTCCTTCAAGCCGAGATTGTGTTTGCTTTTTGCCATTCTTGCTTTTTTAAAGGTGCAAATGTAAGTTTTTAAACCGAATGGCAATTGAAAAGTGAGAAATTAAAGGTGCAAAGACTCATTGTTCAACTTTTATCGTCAATTTGGAACAATTTTAGTTATTTTCGCACGTAATTTTTTTAAGAAATTGAAAATCCGCATATTCCGTACAATGAGAAAAATTATCGCAATAACCGTAATAATGCTGTCAGTAGCGGCATCGTATGCGCAGAAAAATATCACAGCCAAGGCTGACAAGGCTTTTGAGGCAGGCAAATATTTCGATGCAATTGATGAGTACAAATACGCATTTGCCAAGGCGAAGGACAAAGACCGTAAAAATCAGATTACTTTTATGGTTGCCGAATGCTACCGCATGGTGCAGAACAACCACCAGGCTGAGGTCTGGTATCGCAAAACCATAAAGAAAGGCTACACCGAGCCTCTGGCGACACTCTATCTGGCCAATGCGCTGCGTGCTCAGGGCAATTACGACGAGGCGCTGACCGAATATCAGAACTACAGTAAAATGGCTCCCGCCGACGACCGCGGACCAGCAGGTGTTGAGTCGTGCGCCATGGCCATTGAGTGGATGTCGCAGCCTACTCGCTACAAGGTTGAGAACATGCACTATTTCAACAGCAAATACAGCGACTATGCACCGGCATATGCCAAAGACGATTACAATATGGTGATATTCGCATCGGCACGCGAGAGCGCAACAGGTGGCAAAATCAGCGGTGTGACGGGTGAATACTACAGCGACCTTTTCCGTACCCGCGCCGACCGTAAGGGAAAATGGTCGGACCCGGTTCCGCTTGAGGAGGTCATAAATTCAGAATATGACGAAGGCGCACCATGCACAAATAAGAAATGCAATACGCTGTATTTCACCAGTTTCCGAGAGAATAAAGACCGGAATATGGTCTGCAAGATATTCTGCTCGACAAAAGAGAATGCCGAGTGGGGTGAGCCTAAAGAGTTGAACCTTGCCCCCGATAGTGTTGCTGTAGGGCATCCGGCCGTCAGCGACGATGAACTGACATTGATTTTCGTAGCCGACATGAAAGGTGGTTACGGCGGCAAGGACCTTTGGAAATCGACTCGCGCGAACAAGACAGCCGAGTGGGGTGCGCCCGTCAACATGGGGCCGGAGATTAACACCGAAGGCGACGAGATGTTCCCCTTCATACACCCCGACGGAACGTTATATTTCTCGTCGAACGGTCACCCAGGAATGGGCGGTCTCGACATTTTCAGCGCACGGCAAGGCGCATCGGGTTGGAAAGTTGAGAACATGAAATATCCAATCAATAGTCCCGCCGATGATTTCGGCATCTGCTTCGAGGCCGATTTGGAGCGCGGCTATCTATCGTCGAACCGGCCAGGCGGCAAGGGCAACGACGACATCTATCAGTTCTCGCTTCCGCCTATCGAGTTCACGCTGACAGGCGTTGTCCGCAACAGTAAGACCGAAACGATAATTGCCGGAGCCGAAGTCAATCTTATCGGTAGCGACGGTACCAACATCAGCGCCAAAACCGAGACCAACGGCTCGTACAGCTTCAAGCTGACGCCAAACACCGATTACCGCGTGGTAGTTAAGCGCGGCGGCTTCCTTAACTCGAAAGACAAAGTTACAACCAAAGGCCTGACAACAAGCACAGCGCTTGAGGCCAATATCAACCTCGTGCCAGACGATTCGCGTATGGACCTCGACGGCATTGAGTACGATTTTGGAAAATGGACTTTGCGCCCGACATCAATAGCCGCGCTTGAGGGACTTGTCGAGATTCTGAACGATAACACCAATATCACTATCGAGATTGGTTCGCATACTGACTTCCGTGGCAGCGACGCCGCCAATATGGAGCTGTCAAAGAAACGCGCCCAATCGGTTGTCGACTTCCTGATAACATACGGTATTGACGCAGAGCGACTTACATCGAAAGGCTATGGTGAGACATGGCCAAAGGAGATTGACAAGAGTTTGGCTCGCAAATATCCGTTCCTGAGGGAGGGAGACGTGCTTACCGAGCAGTTTATCAACAAATTGCCCGATGAGGAACAAAAGGAAATCTGCCACCAGATTAACCGCCGTACCGACTTCGGTTTGACGGGTCGCGACTATGTGCCAAAGGTTAAACGGAGAAGATAATTTTGGTATTGAGAGTAAAGTATTTGGAGTAAAGAGTAAAGATATAAAGGCATAAGTAATTAGGATTTGGAGTTGTAATTACGAATTGATAATCAAGGCATTACTCTTTGAATATTAATCATTAAACTTTACTCATTAATCTTTAATCATTCCTCATTTATGCTTTCTTTCAAGCTGAATAACGGCACTGAAATACCCAGCATCGGTTTCGGCACTTGGGCAATACCCGATTCCGATGAGGCGGTTGGCGCTGTGCGAACAGCTATCGAATGCGGCTTCCGGCACATCGACACAGCATCGCGCTACGAGAACGAGACAAGCGTGGGGCAAGCTATTGCCACATGCGGGGTTGGGCGCAGCCAGCTTTGGATTACAAGCAAGGCCTGGCCTGACGAATGCGGCTACGACAATCTTCTGTGTGCCTTCGACGCCTCGATGCGCCGCCTTGGACTTGATTATCTTGATTTGTACTTGATTCACTGGCCTGCACCCCAATATTCAAATTGGCAACAGCGCAACGTCGACACGTGGCGGGCAATGGAGAAACTATATGCCGACGGCCGCGTGCGTGCCATAGGAGTGAGCAACTTTTTGGAACATCACATGCAGCCGTTATTAGACAGCTGTCGCATAAAACCAATGGTTGACCAGCTTGAGATTCATCCCGGCTACGCGCAACAGCCGACAGTTGATTTCTGCCTGCGAAATGGGATTGCCGTTGAGGCGTGGAGTCCATTCGGACGTGGCATTGTTTTTAAGAACGAAACGTTAGTTCAGATATCCCAAAAATACGGCAAAAGCGTGGCGCAGATTTGCATCCGTTGGTGCTTGCAGAAGGGTATAGTGCCGCTGCCAAAATCGGTAACGCCCGACCGCATTAAAAACAATCTTGAGGTTTTCGATTTCGAACTATCGCCAGCCGACATGCAGACAATCGACCAAATGTCGTGTTTTGGCTGGTCGGGGCAGCATCCTGATGAGGTGGAGTTTTAGGATGTCCGCTTCTTGTTGAAAATCAGCACGAACGCTATTTTATACTAAATTTTTAGTAATTTTTCACACAAAACTGTTGTGCGTATAATTTTATCTACTATGTTTGTAGTACTAAAAATTTAGGAGATAATTGAAATGGAAAACGAAAACCGTAATCAGTCGCTCACGAAAGCGGAATTGCATCTAATGAACATCTTGTGGGACAAGGGCAAAGCCACCGTCCAGCAAATCCACGACGTGCTTGCCGAGCCAAAACCGGCCTACACCACCACGCTCACCGTTATGCAGATTCTGACAAAAAAGGGCGTGGTTGACTTTGAGAAAAACGGCAAGGCCAATGTCTACAGGCCGCTGTTGAGCCGCGAGGAGTACATTGGCGGGTTTATGAACGAGGCCTGCGACAATGTTTTCGGCGGGTCGATGAAGTCGTTCTTCTCATTCTTCGCCAAAAGCGAGAAAATCAGCCGCGACGAACTTGCCGAAATCCTGAAGGAGATGGATTCCAATGGTGAATCGGACAATCGGTGAATTGGTTAAACGTAAACTGAAAACTTAAACGTAAAACATACCACAATGAAAACACACTCAACAATTTCAAGAAAACTGACAATAGGTTTGTGCACAATTATTTTGACAGCATTTGTGATGTCTTGCACAGCTCCAGACAACTACAACGTTTTGTCGGTGGCAAAACTGAAGGAATGTAAATTAGTGGTGATTAATTCGAATTTGCTCACCAAGAATTGGGTTTATATAGATAGAGCGCCTAACACCCCCGATAAACTTGCGCTCAAAAAACTACATAACGAGGATTTTCCAAAGTTGCAGGCGGAATTGTTGGAAACTTCGAAAAAATGGGACGATGCCAACCGCAAAGAACTTGAATCGATATTCACATTTATCACCGATACGCTTTTCGCCTACCAAAAGGATATTATGAAAGCCTTGAATTCAATGGCCGATTACGATGACTTGTTTATAGTTTTGGAAGTGCAGTCGATGGTTGAAGGTGGCGGCGAAAAATGCCCTGATATAGCAGAATTAGCTGCCGCAAATTCAGCAACCGCTCGCATTGATAAACTTTTGGAAAGAATTGACAAGCAGACAAAATAAACTACACAATAATCAGTAAATAATCACTAACACACTAATACCTAAACAACTATGCTACTTATCTTTTTGAAATTCATTGCTTCGGCTGCGCTGTTATTTGCGTTCTACCGGATTGTTCTGCGCGGAAAAGCCAGCTATGCCGTCAGTCGTGCGTATTTGCTTGCACTGCCGATTGTCAGCCTGATAATCAGTGTTTTGACATTCGAGGTTTACCCGTCGGGAACGGAGATTGCCATTGAGACGTACGAGCCAGTGGCTGTAACTTTTAATAGCGAGCCTGCCGCAGTTGTTGCCACAACACCGGAATCCGCATCGGTGGCTGTCTCATCACCGTCGACAGCGCAACCTATTGCTGTTAGTGAGCCGGTTAAGGAAGGTCGGACCATAGTAATCGACTGGATGGCAGTATTGCAATGGGGCATCCCGACCGTATCGCTGCTGCTGTTGCTATTGGCAGTTTACCATATCTGCAAGGTGTTGGTTATCAAATCAAAAATGCAGGTTGAAAATACGGTTGAAGGTTACAGTCTGATTCATTCACCAAAAGTTGATACACCATTTTCGTTCGCTAAAACCATTTTCCTGCCGGCGAGCCTTAATGAGCCGGGAAAAAGTTTGATTATCCGTCACGAGAAGGCACACATTGCCCACCGCCATTATGCCGATGTGTGGTTTATGGAGTTGGTAACCAGACTGCTGTGGTTCAATCCGTTTGTATGGCTCTGCCGCAACGAGTTGCGCAACGTTCACGAGTTTCAGGCTGACCACGATGTTATTTCGTCGAACGTAAACATAAACGCTTATCAGACAACACTTTTGGAGATGGTTATGAACGTGTCGAGCCCTGTGGTGAACGGCTTCAACCACTCGTTTATCCGTCGCCGCTTTGTCGAGATGAAAAAATCGACAGCGGGCACACTCGGTCGTGTGGCGAAAATCGGCACATTGGTGTGGATTGGCGCAATGTTCTGCGCATTCACCTTCACCGAAAAGAAGCCAGAACCAATATCGGATGCAACCAAAACAGCCGTGCAAGCAGCCGACTCGGTTAAGACTCTCGGCCCCGGCAAATTTGTGATTGAGGGCGCCGTTGACCCGGGCATTACCGACTCGTGCTACCTGATTTATTTCGCCGACGAGAACTTCGAGATTATTGAGAACCCTGTGGCTTGCGTGCCGGTGGTTGACAAGAAATTCCACTACGAGGTTGAGCTTAACGACCTGACAGTGTGCCGCATCCGCTGCATTTTCCCTGGCGGCGAGATTTGCTCTGATTGGATTGAATCCTTTGCCGCGCCCGGCGTCACCTTCGGTTTGACGGTTCACAATGGATACTATACGTATTTGAACCAACAGAGCTATGTGTCGAAAATTCGCCGTTTGGCAAATGCCTACTGCAAAAACCACCACCTAAACGATGGATTGACCAAGCCCGAAGGTTTGTACAAGACGTGGGAGAACGTGAAATACGGAATTTGGAACAATCAAAAGGTTAATAAAGTCGAATTCTGTGAGAAAAAGACCGTTGTAACCCTTGAAGCTGCGCATTGGGAGCGTCCTGGTTTGAGTTCCAATGTCTGCTTGCGCGACACGGCGGGCAATCTTTACAAAATGCTGCACAACGAAAGCGATGGCACTCGTCGTTTTCTCGACTATATCCGCGGCGCCCGCTATTCATTCGAGCCGCTGCCGAAAGGAGTTACCAAATTCGATATTGTGCAGAAAGCCAACAATAAGGTATCTTTCTTCAATGAGAATGGTGAAAGTCAATGGGTTGATGTAGTCGATTATAATATAAACGTAATTGTAGCGGATATTACCGAGGATTTGAACGCCAACCCAAAGCCGAATTTCAGCATAACATTCAAAACCGAACTCACAAACGAGATTTCAGGCTGTACATTTGAAGTTATGAGTGCCGATGAGATGCAAACAGGCAACGCTCGGCTGTTGGGCGATATAGACCTTGACAGTAACGGTGAAGGCACTTTCAGCACCTATCTCGCTGAGCCGTGCATTGTTTGGGTTCTGCTAACAATGGAAAGTGCGCCAGGGCTTAAATCTTACCAAATAAGCATTCCATTTGTGCCGAGCGAGAGTGCGCAATTTACCTTGGTGTCAACCGGAGTGAACAAAGATGAATTAAACTTTAGGATGGAAATGCCGACATATCAACTGACCGGCTCGAAATTCTACGCCGAATGGGAGAAAGCCGAGAAGAAATTCAACGAAATGTTTGACAAACACGGCGACAAGGCCAACGCTACCATTAACGAATACGTGAAAAAGAACGCCAACAATCTTGGTTTGGTAATGCAATATCTGATTGGACCTTGGAATGCCGATTACAGCATTCTGCCCCAAAAAACCTTGCAAAACCCGATGGTGAAACTTCTGAAACAGCGTAACGATTATTGGGAAAAGGTTAAGGAAGAATCGCAGAAACGCCAGGAGGAAGCCCGCGCCAATACCGCCCCGGGCAAGATGTTCACCGATATCGATTTGCAGAATATGAGCAACCCCAACAACCGCCCGAGTCTGTCGGATATTATGGGCAAGGGTCGGCACGTGCTTGTCAATTTCTTCTATCCGCCCGTTGAAAACAGTATAGCAATAGGAAAAGCAATTGATGCTCTACTTGAAAAGTACAAAGGAAAACCAATCGACGTTTTTTCTATTGCGTGCACACATATGTCACCCGATTCCTACGAAAAATTGTATAAAGATATGGAGGTCAGCCACAAAATGTATTACGATGTGAATCACCAAGCCAACAGAATATATGGGATTGGCAACGGCGAGATAATACTCTTTGGCCCCGACGGTACAATTCTGCGCCGCAATATTGCCGACGAGGAACTCGAAAAGGTTGTGGAAGAGGTTTTACAATAAATTGAGTGTTAACGTTCTATTATAAGCCCTACTCAAACCCAATGAAAACAAACATTTTCCCATAAAATGTTTTATTCAGATTAACGACGGCCAACGGCCGTCGTTAATTATTTTTGTCTGGCGGCTAAACCATTTCCGCCCCGCTCAACTTCTAAACTTTTTCGTATTACCTTTGCCGCAAACAGAAAAACCAGAACGCTATGCGCATCGACATTCTCACGGTTGTTCCCGAACTGCTCGACGGGCCGTTCAGCCAGAGCATCATTGGGCGGGCTCAGAAGAAGGGCATTGCCGAAATACACATCCACAACCTGCGCGACTACTCAACCGATAAGCACCGTCGCTGCGACGATTATGCCTTCAGCGGAAGCGCGGGTATGGTGATGACCATTCAGCCTATTGAGGCTTGCATTGAGCACCTGAAGAGCGAGCGCGACTATGACGAGATTATCTACACTTCGCCCGACGGCGAGATGTTCAACCAACCGATGGCAAACCAAATGTCGCAGTTGAAGAACATCATCATTCTTTGCGGACACTATAAAGGCATCGACCAGCGCGTGCGCGACCATTTGATTACCAAAGAAATATCAATCGGCGATTATGTACTTACCGGTGGCGAGTTGGCAGCCGCAGTCATTGCCGACGCTGTTGTGCGGCTCATTCCCGGTGCTATAAGCGACGAGACATCGGCCCTTTCCGACTCGTTTCAGGACAATTTGTTGTCGGCACCTGTTTATACGCGTCCGGCCGACTATAAAGGATGGAAGGTGCCCGAGGTGCTGCTGTCTGGCAACGAGCGCCTAATTGAGGACTGGAAATATGAGCAGGCACTTGAGCGTACTCGCCGCCTGCGTCCCGATTTGTTAGGCGAATAAATAACTATAAAAGATTGTTTCTACACTAATTGCACATAGTTATTTAAAGTATTACTCTACCGCTGCGCAATAAAACTGATTGCACTGGTCAGCGCTGATGCAGTGTTCGGTTATGGTGCCGGTCTGCAGGTCGCACACCGACAGTTTGTTGATTTGGGATATGTAGAGTTGCGAGTATCGGATTTTGTTTTTCCGCTGCAAGTCTGTTGTGTAATCAACGGCCAAACGGATTTCAAGCTCGTTTAAATTGTCTTTTGAGAAGATGTAAAGCCCAAACTCGTTGAAGGAGCCGTAGAATCCGTCGGAAACTTTTTGTACCTTGTTTTTGATAATCCGCTTGAGCGGCAACGCCAGCGACCAATAACGCCGTTCCAGCTCGCCCATATACTGCCCGTCGGTCAGGCCGTAGGAATATCCGTATTGCAAGGTGCGTTGTTTGTCGAGCTCGGTCAGGTTGAAGATTTCGGCTCCGGCCATTTCGTTCACCAGCCACTCTGCCTCTATCTTGTTCTCTTTTATGGCACGTGTAACCTCAATGCCGATGCTGCGCTCCAGGTCTTGCAAGTCGGGTCGGTCGGCATTTTGCAGGTGCGCATAGTGCTCGCCCAAAATGCTGCGAAGCGTTATCATTGCGTAACGCTCAAAAAAGCACGTGTCGAATTTCGGTTTATCCATACCATAAAATTAAAAAGAAAATGATGCCGTGCCGATTTTTCTGAAATTTTGGCGCATAATAAGACGAAAAGCCCCGTTGGGTAGTTTTTTATGCCAGTAGAGCTACAACACCACCAACCGCCATATAAGCGTAAATCACTTTCCGTAATATTGGCAGCGGCAGTTTGTTGAACAGCAACCGGCCTATCTGCGTCCCGACAATGATGCCGGCAAAGGCGTAAAGACAGCACCAGCCAACCGTCGGTGTAAGAAATCCGCTTTGTGCGCGATAGCCTGTCATAACCACATTGCCTATGAAGAAATATGCTTGTGTTGCAGCTAGATAGCGCACTTTGTCGGTTTCGGAAGCAACAAAATAAAGTACCGCCGGAGGCCCCTGCATGGCAAACAAACCGCCCATAATTCCGCTTAGTGTGCCCATGGAGAGTTGTATGGGCAATGTTGGTTTCAGATGAATTTTCTCGCTGATTATCAAAAAATAGCAGCTCATTACTATAAGTATTACTCCAAGCAGATGCTTGAGGTGGGTGTCGGCGGCCATTGATACATACTGAACGGCAAAGTATGATACTACGATGAATGTCAGCAATATAGGCAAAACGTGCCGCCAGTTGATTTGGCGGTAAACGGTTGTCAGCACATAGAGAGACTGCAATGCTGACAAGATGCCGGAAAGCATTGTCGCCTCGCCATATGACGGCATAATATGTGGCAGCACCGTCATAATGAAAATGCCGAAGCCGAAACCGCTAACCCGTTGAACCACACTGGCTCCGGTGCAAAAAAGTACCAGAAGAATAATCGCTGTAGTTGTCATTCGTGTTCTTTTCGGGGCAAGATTCGATACAAGATTGACTTGTTGTTTTCGGTAAATTTCTCAAAAAATTAGAATCTACACGTTGCCGACAGATTAAACGATTGATTTTTAATCGTATTGTCGCTGTTGCCGGAAGGTTGTATGTTAAGAAGACCGGCGTCATATCCTAAACGGAGACCGAAATTACGGATTATCTCACAGCCAACGGCCAAGCCCACGCCCGCATCCACCCGACGGAAATGGTCTCCTTCCTGGTTGTGCAAAATGTCTCTTTCTTCGTTACCAAAGCGGAGGTCGTCTTTCACTTTTATATTATCGCCGTTAGCATCGGTATTTTTCTTGTATTTGCCAGCGGCGGTTACGCCAAAATAAGGTCCGGCAAGGAAATAGAATCGGCCAAAGTTCAGACGGATATCTATAGGCACCGTAACATACAGCAGATTGTATTTAATGCGGTTTTTCTCCACATAATTACCCATTCTGTATTCATTATTTATAGCGAAGCCCTTCATCTCAGCGTTTGCGCCGGTTTCGATTGAGACGTTGTTGTTCAGCAAAAAATCGGCAAAGAGACCAACGTTGAAGCTTGGTTTTGTCACTTTGTCATCTATATTGGGGAATTGTTTTCCGCCGTTGCCCGTGGTGGCTATGTTTGTGGCGTTAAATCCGGCCTTTGCGCCAACTGATATTTGTGCTGACACATTATTGGCCACAATTAGCAACAATACCGCAGCAATAATTCCAATCTTTTTCATCTTGCTGATAATAAGAATATTAAAATGAATGCCGCACAGGCGGCATTCATTATTAAAGTAGTGCGTCGATTTTCTGCGCAAGCATCGGTTTGGGAGCGGCACCTACTTGTTTGTCGACCACCTCACCGCCTTTGAAGAACAGCAGTGTGGGGATGTTGCGGATGCCGTACTGTGCCGGAATGTTCTCGGCCTCGTCAACATTCATCTTCAGAATCTTAACGCGGCCTTCGTAATCGGCGGCAAGCTCCTCAACTATCGGAAGAAGCATCTTGCAAGGGCCGCACCACTCCGCCCAAAAATCAACTACCACTGGAATTGCCGATTTCAGCACTTCGGCCTCAAAATCGGCGTCGGTTATTCTTTGTGCCATAATTATGTTTTTTAAGTGTTACAAATTTTTCCAAAGTTACATTTTCCTGAATACAATCGTGTTTTTTCTATGCGTTTGCATCGGGTTCGTCCTGCAAAACGGTGTTTTCTTTCTCATCCTCCTCGGCGGCGTTTTCCAGCTCGACACGGTGGCGCGTGTATTGGCCGTCGTTTATCGCGTACGAGAACACGTCGCTCGAATTTTCGAGAAAATCGACAACCTCGTCGGTTATCTTTATCGCCTTTTTGCTTGCCAACAGGTTGACTTTTAACCCCTTTTCCTCGTCATAGATTTTAAAATTCAAAGTCACCTTTCCTTTCTCCTTGAAGGCGTTGTCGAACGTATCGACTAAGTTTTTGCTCAGGTTGCTGACGTTTATTACAATGCAGAGCTTTCGCACAAAATCCTCGCGTATGTTGGTGAGCAGTCGGATTGTTGTTATGTGGACGTCGAGCGGCCGTTTCCCTTCTTTGTCGGGGAATTGGCGCTCCTCGATTCTCGCCTTGACATATATCGACTGGTCTTTTTTCACATTCTTTCCAAATGCTTCGTAATCTTTACCGAACAGCCAGATTTTTCTGCCGCCGATATAATCTTCGACGGTGAAGTTCATACATGGTTTGCCTGTTTTGGTCATCGTCTCGTTTACTTCGGTTACAAGTCCGCCGAACGATACTTCGCGGCCTCTGTATTGCTCAAGCTGTTCCAAATCGACAGGCGAAATGTTGCAGAAATGCTCAAGTTCGAATTTTACATTGTCGAGCGGGTGTCCCGATAGGAAGATGCCTACATGCTCCTTCTCCAAGTTGAGTTTCTCGAGTAGCGGCATGTCGGGAATGTCGGGGATGTGAGGGTGCGGAATGGCTATGGAGTCACTCATTGAGCCGAACAGCGTGTTGGTGTTGTTCTGCTTGTCGGCCTGGCAGTTGTTGCCGTAGCGCATCAGCGCGTCGAGGAAGCGGTCTTCGTTCGACTCGCCCAAGAATATCTCGCGTTTTACGCCAAGATTGTCGAAAGCGCCTGCAAAAGCAAGGCTCTGAATGGTTTTTGAATTGCAGGCCGTCAGGTTGATGCGCTCCACAAAGTCGAAGATGTCTTTGAATTTGCCGTTCTTCTGACGCTCGTTCACAATAGCCTCGACAGCTGCGGTGCCCACGCCTTTGATTCCGCCCAAGCCGAATCTGATATCGCCTTTCTTGTTGGCGATAAAGTTCAATTCCGACTCATTGACATCTGGACCCATAACGTTGATTTTCATCACCTTGCATTCCTCCATGAACTTCTTGACATCGGAAATGGAGTCTTTGCTCTGCGTGAGGTTGGCAGCCATGTATTCGGCCGGATAATGCGCCTTAAGGTAGCCGGTCTGATAAGCCACCCAAGCATAGCAGGCGGCGTGCGACTTGTTGAATGCGTACGATGCGAATTTCTCCCAATCGGCCCATATTTTCAGCAAAATATTCTCGTCGTGGCCTTTCTTTTTTCCGCCTTCGATGAATTTCGGCTTTAGCATCGCCAGCATAGCGGCAATCTTCTTGCCCATGGCTTTACGCAAGGTATCGGCTTCGCCACGGGTGAATCCGGCAAGCAGGCGGCTCAGCAGCATCACTTGCTCTTGATAGACGGTAACACCGTATGTGTCTTTCAGATACGTCTCCATAACCGGGATGTCGTAAGTGATAGGCTCTTTGCCCTGTTTACGGGCGATGAACTGTGGGATGTAGTCCATAGGACCCGGACGATAGAGGGCGTTCATGGCTATCAGGTCGGTGATTTGCGAAGGTTGCAGGTCACACAGATATTTCCGCATACCGGGACTTTCGAACTGGAACGTGCCAACGGTGCGGCCCTCGCTGTAGAGCTTGTAGGTCAGCTTGTCGTCGATAGGGATGTGGTCAATATCGATGTCGATGCCGCGCGTCCTCTTCACGTTTCTAATGGCCTCTTTGATGAGCGAAAGGGTTTTTAGTCCCAAAAAGTCCATTTTAATTAAACCAACACTTTCAACAACGTGTCCGTCGTATTGAGTTACAACAACATCTTGGTTAGTCTCGCGGTCTTTAACAGTGCAGACCGGCGCAAAGTTGGTCAGGTCGTCGGCACCAATGATGACACCGCAGGCGTGGATGCCAATCTGGCGGTTTGTGTCCTCAAGCTCTTGGGCGTATTTCAAGATTGACGGAATCTCTCCGGCATACTCGCCAAGTTTGATTTTCTCAGTGTCGTAGCCCTTCATAAGCTGCTCCCTGAACTCTTGCACGTACTTGTAGCTATTTTTCAGGTTCACTTTCGGCATTTTTTTCGGAAGCTCTTTTTCGACAGCTTTTACCTGGGTTTCAGTAAAATCGCGCTCGGGGATAAGTTTTTTGATTTCGTTCGAGATGTTGAGCGGAATTTTCTGCACACGGCAAACATCGGCTATCGACGAGCGCGAGGCCATTGTTCCGTAGGTGATGATATGCGCCACTTTTTCGGCGCCGTATTTCTGTGTAACCCAATCCAACACCTTGCCGCGGCCCTCATCATCGAAGTCAACGTCAATATCGGGCAACGAGATACGGTCGGGGTTGAGGAAACGCTCGAACAGCAAGTCGTATTTGAGCGGGTCGAGGTCGGTGATACGGAGGCAGTAGGCTACAACTGAGCCGGCTGCCGAGCCACGGCCCGGCCCGACGCTTACGCCCAATTCCTCGCGTGCAGCGCGGATATAATCCTGAACTATAAGGAAATAGCCCGGGAAACCCATAGTTTTCATAATATGAAGCTCGAAAGTTATTCGGTCAGTCTGTTCCTTGGTGAGCGTCTCTCCATAGCGTTTATGAGCGCCGTCCCAAGTGAGTTTTGCCAAATAATCAGCTTCAAGTTTTATTCTATATAACTTGTCGTAACCGCCTAATTTCTTGATTTTTTTCTCAGCTTCCTCAGGTGGCATTTGTTTTTTGTTGCCTTGGTCATCGAGTATGGATGTGAACTCGTCGTAGAGTTCTTGTTCGCTGATTTTCTTTCGATATTCCTCCTCGGTGCCAAAATCCTCAGGTATGGGGAATTTAGGCATTATCGGGTCGGAGTCGATGCTGTAAACCTCTACTTTGTCGGCAATTTCCTGCGTGTTGGTAAGCGCTTCCGGAATGTCGGCAAAAATTGCGGCCATTTCCTCGGGCGTTTTCAGCCATTCCTGCTTGGTGTAGTGCATGCGGTCGGGGTCGTTGAAGTCCTTGCCAGTGCTGAGGCAGATAAGCCGGTCGTGCGCCTCGCCGTGGTCTTCCTCGACAAAATGCACGTCGTTGGTGGCTATCAGCTTGATGTTGTGCTTGCGGGCCAGCTCAACCAGCACCTTGTTCACCTCCTGCTGTTTTACAAATGTTGTTTGGTCGGCGTTGGGTTTGTTGGTCTGGTGGCGTTGCATCTCAAGGTAATAGTCGTCGCCAAACAGGTTTTTGAACCATAGAACCGATTTTTCGGCGCTGTCCAAATTGCCGCTCATGATTTTTTGCGGCACCTCGCCGCCAAGGCATGCTGAGCAGCAGATGATTCCTTCGTGATATTGCTCCAAAAGCTCGTGGTCGATGCGGGCGTTGTAGTAGTAGCCCTCGGTGAAGGCTTTCGAACTGAGTTTGCAGAGGTTTTTGTAGCCAGTCTTGTTCTTTGCCAGCAAGATAAGGTGCCAGCCTCGTGTGTCTTTTATGAAGCGCGATTCGTGTGCGCAGTAGGCTTCGATGCCGATAATTGGTTTGAACGGCACAAAGGCTTCGGCTTTGGCCTTCAGCTCGGTGAGTTCTTTTTCCAACTCGGCTTTCTTGCCCTCGTCGGTCTCCTTGTCTATCTTTTCCTGACACTCCTTGACTTTCTTTTTGGGCGCTCCGTTCACCTTGCCTGTCGAATCGATAAAATCTTTGATGCCGAACATGTTACCATGGTCGGTAAGAGCCATGGAGTGCATATTGTTGCGCATGCATTTGTCAATCAAGTCGGGCACTTTCGACATTCCGTCTAGAATGGAGTAGTGAGAGTGGACGTGTAAGTGAGTGAAGGTAATATTTTTTAAATCAATAGGTTGTGGTGCGACGGTCGGTTCTTCTTCAGGTGTGGCTGATTCCGGCTCGGGAGCAGGAAACGACTCAAACTCAACTTTCTCGGGCTCAAATGGTGTGGGGTTGCAGCGTTTAAACTCTTCAAGTTCGGCCTCGCTGATATTCAACTGCTCGGCTTTAATTGCGCCAACACGCACCAGCTCAAGGAAACAGCGTGTGGTGGCAATAACATCGGCGGCGGCGTTATGCGCGTCTTCGAACTGTGTGCCGAACAGTTTTTGGTGCAGCTCGTCCAAAGTGGGCCATTTAGGCTTACCGTTTTTCATTATGGCACAAAAATCGGTCGAACTCTCCTTGGTGCACAGCTTTTTAGCCGACTCCAGCACGTTTTCCATTCCGCAGCGCAGAAACTCGCAACCGACAATGCTCAAGTCGAACTCAATATTATGGCCGACAACAAGTGTCGCTTTTTGCACATCGTCGGCAAACTCGCGCAGCACTGTCTTCAAATCCTCGCCTATCTCGAGTGCCTTTTCGGTGGTTATATGATGCACCTTGCGGGCGACATACTCGGGTATGACAATCCCTTCAGGCTTGATAACGTGGTTTTTAGCAAACAAAAATTTTCCGTTCACGTCATGGCATTGCCAGGCCAGTTGCACAAGCCTAGGCCAGTTTTCGAAGTTGGTCAGTGGCGCCTTATAGTCGACAGGCAGCCCAGTTGTCTCAGTGTCAAAGATTAAGAACATAGCGGAATCTGTTTTTTTGAGTTTCTCAAATATAGAGGTTTGACAATTGGAAAAAAACGATGTTGA
This sequence comes from Salinivirgaceae bacterium, assembly GCA_017617355.1. Taxonomy (GTDB): domain Bacteria; phylum Bacteroidota; class Bacteroidia; order Bacteroidales; family SZUA-534; genus RUG13583. The sequence goes on from JAFZWI010000037.1 coordinate 21,298, forward strand.
TAAGTTTTGAGGTGTAACGCAATTTATTTTATCAACAAATCGGGCACACCAAAAATATCTTGAAATTCAATCATTTATTGGTCTATCCGAATTGTTAGAACGATTCAGGGCACAATAATAACGGCAACCTATGCAAGATTGCAGCAGAGGTTTGAAAATTATTAGAAAAACGAAAAAAATATGAAAAACGGCCGTTTTTACTCCGTTCCGCGGCGATTAAACAGCAGGAATCCAAGATTGACCTGAATACGCAGAGGTTCTTCTTCTTTGTAGTAATAGCTGCCCGTCAGAGCCAGCGGACCAATGGGAGTGTGCCAGACAAAAGCTTCCTCGGCCATGAAGCGCGGCAGCGGCAACTTTTCGCTGTAGGTGGTTGGATAGTTGGTTGTCAGAATGTATTCGTAAGGTTGGAATACGTGGAACTCCGACCTCAGTTGGACCTTTTCACCTATATTTAATATTGGCATTACGCCGACGCCTATCCATTTGTTGGCCCGGTATTTCTCAAGTATTTGCGACTGGCTCTGCGGAAACGGGTTGAACACCTCAGCCGTCAGCAGAGTGGCTATACTGTTGGCAAACTGCGGCTTGTTGTTGTAGTTGAACATTATCTGATAGCCGAGCGAGAACGATTTTGCAATAGTCAGGTACTGCGTGTGCTGCAACTTGAGATTCACCCATTGATGACTGAACGAGCCCTCTTCGGCGTTGAACGGCATTGCCGTAGTGCCGGGTGTGTAGTATTCGGTTCCGGTGATGTAGCTCGCTTGTGCGCCAAAGCGCATTCCTTTGTTGGCATACTGCCTGTAATTCAGTGTGTTATATTCTAGATTCAGTTTGGTGTCGAAATAACGCATCTCTGTTACATCGGCGTTGTCGCTTTTGGTTATTGACACAACATGGAAATACTCGTAGTAGTCGGCCCCGTAGGCTATGCCTAGTGTGGCTATGCCGCGGTTGCCCATTGCAGTGCCAATGTCGAGGCCCACATACTTGTCGGAATTGTAAACCTGCGACAAATCTTCGTTGTCGAAGAAAATCTCGTTGGTCGATTTGAAATAGTTCCATCGGTTGTAGGCCGTGCGGAAATCGACGAACAGTGCCGGAAGTGATGTCAGTATGGTTTGAGGCGACATATCGACGCGAAACTGTGCGTTGGCTGAGCTGTAGAACTGCCCAGCTGTGATGCTGGCTGATGCTGTGTAAATGTTGCGGTGCATGAAATGGTAATCGACACCTATCTGCCCAAAGCTACGGTTGCCTGAAGCCAGGTTTCCGCCGAATTTCATCGTGAGCAAGTTCTTCGCTTTAACCGAAAGCAGCAACTTGAAATGGTTCGACGTGGTGTCGTAGAAGGCCTGCGGATAAAGCGAAGTCAGCACCTTGTCTGATGTAAGGCCGAAGTAACCTTCCTCGAGGTCGTGGAAGTTGAAAGTGTCGCGGTTATGGTTGATGATGCGCTTGATGTACTTTGTGGCGTACATGTCAACACCGTCAATCACAGCATCGTCGAACACCATTTTGGCCTGACTCTTTTTGAAATCGTTACGCCGTGTGGCCATCTCATCCGAGCCAACTCTGCGCTGTACCAAGGCTTTTATGCTGTCCATCTTGGCTATTGTCGCCTCATAGCCGATAGGCTGAATCTCGTCATACTTGTTAAAGTCCATCATGTTGAAGTGGCTGACCTTGGGCGACACCAAAATGCCGTTGCCCGGCACTTTCAGATTCGACTGCTTCATAAAGACGTTCATCAGCATAAGATAAACATCGTCGGAGTTGGGAGTTTTTGGGTTTTCGGCCACGTTACAACCAATGATGACGTCAGGATGATATAGGCTGTCGAGAATATCCGTTGGGAAGTTGTTCTGCATTCCGCCATCGAAGAGCAGCACACTGTCATCAACCATCACAGGCTTGAAGTATCCAGGGAATGTCATTGATGCGCGGACGGCCTGTCCCAGATTGCCCTTGGTGAAAACATAAGGACGGTTGTTGTGCACATCGGAGGCCACGCAGAAGAACGGCACAAACAGCTTGTTGAAGTCATACTGCGCACGCGCGGCTCCTTTTGAATATATCTGCATGAAACGGAAATCCATCTGCATTGGCGATATGATGCTTGTAGGCAGAAGTGCGCTCAGCGAGTTGTCTTTCTTCTCAAAATCGATGCTGATAAGGTCGGCATCGAACGAGCGGGTTTTGTAATATACCTGGTCCTCAATCGGAATCTGTCCGCTCGACCAGTAAAGAAAATCATCTGAGGTGAGTAATTCGGCCATTTCGTCGGGCGAGTAGCCAATGGCATAAAGTGAGCCCACAATGGCTCCCATTGAAGTACCACAAATGTAATCGATTGGTATATTGTTGTCTTCTAGCGCCTTAAGCAAGCCTATATGAGCCAATCCTTTAGCTCCGCCACCGCTAAGCACAACGCCAACTGACTGAGCTTCGGCTCTGCCAAAAAGCAATGCAAGTATCAAACAAAACACCAAACGTTTCATATCGGCGAATATCAGAATTTAATCGGCTTTAGAGCGCAGCGCCTGGCCTATCTTGAAGATAGTGTCGCAAAAGACGATTTTTCCGCTGGCGTTCCGCGATATGTGGTAATAGGCTTTGTCGAGCTCTTTAGCTATGGCCAGTGCGCTTTGTGGATGAATGAAAGGAGAGAATTTCTGCGCAAACTCGCCCTCATCAGCTGTGAAACGCGCCATGTTAGGCAGATGACGGTTCATTATCAGATTCTCGCGCACCATGCGCTCGCTGTAGGTCAGGAACGATTTCTGCTGTTCGCGGTTGATTTTGCCCAATTCCTCGGCCAGCCGCACCATGTCCTGTACCTTGAACGAGTAGCTTGTCCGCATAAGTTTTTTGAACAACTCGAAGTTCTGCAGCAAATCGGCCGATGAACTGCCGTATTGCATGGCGCGGTTGAAGTCGCCCTCGCTAATGCGCGCCAGCGACTCGGCGTCGGTACGGCTGATGTTGAGGGCGCGTTGCAGACCGTCGGTAAGCTCGCTGTCGCCAATGCGCGATACCTTGACAAGCTGTGTGCGCGACAGTATGGTGGGCAGAATGAATTCTGAACTTTCGGCAACCAGCAGGAAAAGTGTCTTAGGGTATGGCTCCTCTATGAGTTTGAGCAGACGGTTGGCCGCGTCGCCGTTCATCTTCTCAGGCTGCCAGATAATCATTATCTTATATTCGGCATTGAACGATTTCATTGACAGCTTGTGGATAATCTCCGAACTTTCCTCAACTCTTATTACGCCTTGTGAGTTTTTGCCGTCGTTCACAAAATCAATCCATTGCTGATAGCTACCATACGGATTCTGCGACAGAAACTCGGTCCATTTATCCATATATGTGTCGCTTATCGGCTTGACGCTTGAGCTGCCGGTGGGAGGCACAGGAAAGACGAAATGCACATCTGGAAACGACAGTTTGGAAATCTGCCGGCAGCTTGGACACTCACCGCACGAATCAGTGTCGGTGCGGTGCTGGCAGTTGATGTACTGCGCGTAGGCTAGCGCCAGCGGCAACGAACCGTAACCCTCACGCCCCAAAATAAGTTGGGCGTGACTTATGCGGTTGTCTTTCACGCTGTTTATCAGGTGCTGCTTGACACTTTCCTGTCCTATGATGTCGGCAAATCTCATGTTGTTTTTGTTGTATGACAAAGAAAAAACTAAAAATCAAGAATTAAAAGAGATTTGTAATCGGGAAGATAAACTTATTTAAAAGCCCTTGGCACACAATTTGCACATACGTATAACCACAATTTTTATGTCACACAAGTGTTTAATGGCGCAAATAGTTTATTTTCGCGCGATTTTTTTGAATTATAGAAACATATCAAAATATGAAACGGAAAATCTCGATTGGA
>JAFZWI010000038.1 GCA_017617355.1 Salinivirgaceae bacterium
GAAATCGGGGTTCTTCGAAAGCGGGTGGTCGGTGTAAATTAAGCCGTGCGACTCAATGTCGCCTTCGCAGACCACATACAATCCGTAGCGGTCGCAGAGTTCGTACCAGTACGGGTCGTCGGGGTAGTGGCATGTGCGTACGGCATTGGCATTCATCTCCTTAAGTATGCGAATGTCGCTTTCCATCCGCTCGTGCGATACCACATAGCCAAAGTCCGGGTCCAATTCATGACGGTTGACGCCCTTAATCAGAATCGGCTTGCCGTTAACCCAAATCTGTCCCAAATCGTATTTCTGCTCAATTTTTCGAAATCCAACCTGCTGATTCACAACTTGCTGAACAGCGCCTTTAGCATCGGTCAGCGTCAGTTGCAGATTATAGAGATTCGGCTCTTCGGCCGACCATTTCTTCACATTATCAACTTTTTGCACAGTGCCGAGCACATTTCCTGTCTGTGCGGTCAGGTTCGATTCCGCCACAGTCTTGCCATCTGAATCACAAAGAGTTGCCTTCACGCTTGCCTTCCCTTGCACCTTAACTTTAATGTTCAATAGGCCGTTTGTGTAGTTGTCGGTCAGGTCGGGCACAATGTCGATGTCGGCAAAACGGTTTTTAGGCGCAGCGTACAGATAGCAATCGCGGGCAATGCCGCAGAAACGCCAAAAGTCTTGGTCTTCAAGATACGAACCGTCGCACCAGCGGTATATCTGAAAGGCTATCAGATTTTCACCTTTCTTAACAAAATTGGTGATGTCAAATTCGGCGGCCACCTTGCTGTCTTCGCTGTAGCCCACAAACTTGCCGTTCACCCACACGTAGATGTTCGATGTTGCCGAACCAATATGCATAAAAATGTTCTGCCCCAGCCATTTATCGGGCACTTCAATGGTACGGCGGTACGAGCCCACGTGGTTCTGTATGGTGTCGATAAACGGCGGGTTAGTCTTGAAATAGGTGTCCCAAGCGTACGGCACGTTGGTGTAGAGCGGGTCGCCATAGCCGTTCAGTTCCCACATTCCGGGCACCGGCATTGTTCCCCATTGACTGTCGTCGAAGTTGGTTTGGTAGAAGGTTGTCGGCCTTTGCGATGCGTGCTCAACCCAATTGAACTTCCATAAACCTTCCAATGTCAGATAGTTTTCCGACTGCTTGAAATCGCCCGTTTTGGCTTCATCAGCGTTTTTGAACGCAAAGAAGTCGGCGTGCACATCGGCACGGTTTATCTCGTTGATTTGTGGATTGCGCCATTCTTCTTGTGCATTGGAAATCAGTGATATGCCAACTGCAATGGCAACGGTTGTGAGTCTTGCGGTGTTCATTTTAGTGTTCAGTTTGTGGTTTTATTGCCGATAAAAGTATAAAATACTTTTTATATAGCGAAACGAAAAAACACCACAAAAAATAACACTTATATATTATTGTTTGCTCGCAATAAACCTCAACTCTTGCTCAAGCATTTCTGTTTTGCGCATATGGTAGCCAGCAGCCAGAGCCGTTTTTACGGGGTTCAAGTAGATTGCCTCGATTTCCATTGGGCGGCGGTTGTCGAAATCAAGTTTCATGCTGGGGCTGTATGGCGTCATACGGTCAGTCATTGTCAGCATTTTGTCAACAAACTCGCGCTCAATCACGGCATTGCAGACGGCGGCTGCGTCAACAACTTCGTTCATTAGGTCGGTTACAAGGGCGCGTGTTGCAGGGGTGTTCATAAGTCGGTCGGTTGATGTATTCAGCGCCACGGTCAGGCCGTTGTAGGGGATGTTCCAGACCAGTTTGCGCCAGCGTGTCTCGTTCAGGTCGGTGGCAATGGAGAATGGCACATTGGCTTGCTCAAAATCGACTTTCATTTGTGCGATAACATCTTGGCCGTCACCATTATACATTCCAATAGTGATTGCACCATAATCGGCGTGGCAGATGTGGCCTTTGCCAACTCTTGACGAGCAGATGAACGCTGCCGCACCTGCGATTGGTTGGTGTGGCAGTGCCGATGCTAATTGCGCTTCAAGCCCCAACCCGTTCTGAATGAGCACTACAAGCGTGTTGGGTTTGAGCAGCGGCGGCAGAATCTGCGGCAGCAAGTGGTTCTGCGTTGTTTTCAAGCCCACCAGCACCACATCGCATTTTGGCATATTGGCCGTTGAGTGATAGGCGTTTATTGGGTTGATGACGAAATCACCCTTAACCGAATCGACACGCAGACCATTCTGCACAACGTGCTCATATTCAGTATTGAACAGGAAGTGAACGTCACATCCCGAGTTGGCGAGACGTCCGCCGTAATATCCGCCAATGGCGCCTGAGCCAACAATGGCATATCTTAGGTTCATGTTTTTAGAATTTTCGGCAAAGATAAATAAGTATGAAAATATAAGTCGGTTTGAACAAATCTGTTCCAAGGCAACTTTTCAGCATTTTCAAGGCTTATATAGTATTCTTAATTATTTTTGTAGTCTTGTTTATTCATTTGCAGCGATGAAATTTTTAGAGAAATACCTTGCGCAAAAATCGAAACTCGGCTTGGCGTTCAATGCCGTGGTTGTTTTGCTGGCCGTACTTATAATGATTCCGCAAACACGGAAGGCTACTACGACTATGATGCTGAAAATGACACTTTTCGCATATCAGCCAACATTGCTTGCTAAGCCTATTCCATTACAGGAGGGCGTCGACCAATGGCAGCTATGTTCGCTAAATGGCGATACTTGCCGTTTGTCCGATTTTGCAGGAAAGGTTACAGTTATCAATTATTGGGCGTCGTGGTGCGCGCCTTGTGTGGCCGAAATGGGACAGTTTGAGCAACTTTACGCTGACTATTCCGGCAAGGTCAACTTCTTGTTTATCAGTAACGAAAAACGTTCTGATATTGTCAAATTTCAAAAAAGGAAGAATTTGAATTTACCTATATATCAGGCCGTTAAATATTATCCACAACAATTATCGTCAAACACTCTGCCTGTCACTTTTATAATCGACGCAGAGGGAAACATTATGATGCGAAAATCGGGGATAGCGCAGTGGAACGGGCAGAAAATGAGGAAGATACTCGATGCGATGATAGCGAAAAACGATAACTAAAACAATTTCAAAAATTCTATATTCTGACTTCTAAATTCGTAATTCAAAACTATGGCTCTCAATTACATTTGGATAGGATTTTTTGTTGTGGCCTTTATCGTGGCTCTTGTGCGGATGCTGTTTTTTGGCGATACCGGGATTTTTTCGGCAATGGTGAGCAGCACATTCGATATGGCCAAAACGGGCTTTGAGATATCGTTGGGCCTTACGGGTGTTATGACGTTGTGGCTTGGCCTGATGCGGATAGGCGAGAAGGGCGGTATGATTCAGATTTTCTCACGTGTTATGGGGCCGTTTTTCCATAAACTTTTTCCTGAAATTCCAGCCGACCACCCGGTCAACGGTTCAATCATGATGAATCTTGCAGCCAATATGCTCGGCATCGACAATGCAGCAACACCGCTTGGCTTGAAGGCGATGAGCCAGCTTCAGGAGTTGAATCCGAAGAAGGACACAGCCTCGAACTCGATGATTATGTTCCTGGTACTCAATACTTCAGGCTTGACACTTATTCCGGTTAGCATAATGGTTTACCGTGCGCAAATGGGCGCCGCCGACCCGTCGGATGTTTTTATTCCTATACTGATAGCCACATTTTTTAGCACTGTGGCGGGCATTTTGGCTGTGTCGATATACCAAAGAATCAATCTGTTCAATAAAGTTTTTCTTGCTTATTCGGCGGTGTTTATGCTGATAATCAGCGGCTTGATTTGGTATTTTGTCAGTTTGCCGCGTGAGCAGGTTGGAATACAATCGTCACTTATGGCAAACATCATTCTGTTTTTGATTATCATTTCGTTCATTTTATTGGCAGTGCGGCGAAAAGTAAATGTGTATGAGGCGTTTATAGAAGGCGCGAAAGACGGATTCTCGACGGCGGTCAAAATCATACCGTATCTTATTGCGATACTTGTTGGGGTGGGAGTTTTCCGCACTTCGGGCGCGCTCGATTATTTGATGCACGGACTTGGTTCGTTTTTCTCGCTAATTGGCTTCAATACTGAGTTTGTCGATGCTTTGCCCACTGCATTTATGAAGCCGCTGAGCGGTTCGGGCGCCCGAGGAATGATGATTGACACAATGAACACCTTTGGCGCTGATTCGTTTGCCGGCCGCCTTGCATGTTGTTTTCAAGGCTCGACAGATACTACTTTTTACATTCTTGCCGTTTATTTTGGAAGTGTGGGCATCAGCAAAACGCGCCATGCGGTTGTCTGCGGCTTGCTGGCCGATTTGGTGAGCATTGTGGCGGCAATTTCGGTGGCGTATATCTTTTGGGGATAAATGGTTGATTGTAAATGAGAAAAATCATCATATTGATATTGTCGATATTGATTTCGGGGGTTGCGAACTCAGAACCGATAGGAGTGTTGTTTGCTCGGCAAATAGCTGAAAATGTTATTGGTGGTAGCACACTTAAATCAACATCGGCGCTTGAACTCAAACATGTCGGCGTATACAATGGTGACACACTTTACTACATTTTCGCCGCTGCCGACGGTGGCTTCGCCATAATTTCCGCCGATGATGCTGTTCAGCCTGTTTTGGGCTATTCCAAGACTTCGCCGGTTTGCGAGGTGTCGGCTAACAAATTGTTTGCAGGGCAATTGAACCGATATGCTGAAATAATATCAATCAAGAAGAAATCAAATATGCGAAGCCGCCGTGTGCTGAATGCATGGCGCATGTTCGCAGAGTCGGATTCTGTTGTAATAGATTCTGTGCCAGTAGATTCTGTTTTGGTTGATACGGTTTTGGTCGATACTATCCCGGTCGATACTATCCCGGTTGATACAATTGTTGCCGTTGATACGATTAAACCCATTCAGCTTATCACTTCTACTTGGGGGCAAGATTCTCCATATATGGATTCGTGTCCAACGTATGTTGGGTGTGTGGCAGTGGCAATGGGGCAGATTATGCGTTATCACAAATGGCCAGAAAAGGGGCGCGGTTGGCACAAATATACTCCTAAAGAAAACCCTGAATACGGATGGTTGTCGGCTAATTTCGGTGCCACGACATATAAATGGAATTTGATGCCCGATCGTCTGCGTAGCCGCAGTCCGCTTGAGGAAAAGCGCGCCGTTCAGCAGATGCTGTATCATGTTGGCGTTTCGGTAAACATGTCGTATACAGAGGATGGCTCAGGTTCTTATGAATTTGATGTGCCTATGGCTCTGTGTTCTTATTTTAACTACAATCATGAAACCATAAGATATTGTTATTCTGCTGATTATTCTGCCGAAGATTGGATTGCGCTCATTAAGGCGGAGATTGATGCCGGTCGGCCTGTTCTTTATACAGGCTCGTCGGAAGTTGATGGTCACGCATGGGTTGTTGACGGCTACGATGGCAATTCCTATTTCCATGTTAATTGGGGCTGGGACGGAGACTTCGATGGCTATTTCGCACCAGACAATATGTTGTTGGGGACGACTTACTATACAGCTGATAATACAGCAGTTATCGGTATTCAGCCGGCCATTGATGTACCGCAGATGTGGACTATGCAGTCGAGCGGGTTTGCAACTGAAATTCGCGGAATAACCAACATATCCGCAGTTGATAACCTTACGGCTTGGGCATCGGCATTCAATGGCGATAATGGCGGACAGTGTATGGATTTCTGTAGGACAACTGATGGTGGCGAGTCATGGGAGGGGAAGACTATAAAAATATCAGGATACAAAAACTACTCAATATCAATGTTATCGGCAGTTAGTGCTAACGAGGCTTGGGCGGCAGTTTATGTCTGCACAAACTCGCGAACGCTGAAGGGTGGGAAAATCTTGCACACCGCTGATGCCGGTAATTCGTGGGAGATTCAGTCGTCGGCTTCGTTCAGTGGTAGCAAGGCATTCCCGAATATTGTACATTTTTGGGATTCTCGCAATGGTGTGTGCATTGGTGACCCCAATGGCGGCTATTTCGAGATTTACACGACATCCGATGGAGGCGCCAACTGGAAGCGTGTGCCGTCGTCGAACATTCCGGCTAACAAGACTGACGAAACAGGAATTGTGGCGTATTATTCGGTTGCAGGTGACAATGTGTTTTTCTGTACAACTAAAGGGAGGCTCTATCGATCGGCTGACCGTGGTGCTTCTTGGACCGTGGTGCAGACGCCTTTGACAGATTGTTTCATTCTCGCCTTTCGTAATTCCAAAACTGGCGTGATAAAGGGTTTGAAAGGTGATAATTTCCTTGCATATCAAACATTTGATGGAGGCGATAGCTGGAATGAGCTTGGCGTGCAATCCAATTTCTATCCGACAGGGGTAGCTTATATCCCTAATACCGATACGTTGGTTTCGGTTGGTGGTTATGCGGACAACGATGTCATTCTTTGTGGCATTTCATACAGCGTTGATGATGGCCGCTCGTTTACCGATTATGCTGCTTTTTACAGAGATATAGGTAGTTATACGGCTGTGGGATTCTCACCTGACGGCAAAAGCGCATGGGTGGGCTCTTATGGCTTGGGCAAATATTATGGCGGAATGTACCACAGAGGCGATTTGCCATTTAATTTGCACAATACTGATGTTGCAGATTATAATGCAGATACAGATTTACAAGTTTCAGTTTACCCGAATCCGACAACTGATTATGTAGTGTTGGCGGGTACTGACAATGCTGATGTCGTGATATATAACGCATTGGGAAACATGGTGTTACGGGTTGATAATTGTGTGGCTGGAAATCCGATTGATGTATCCAAGTTGCCAACAGGCTTGTATGTGATTAGAGTACATAGTGATAGCGAAGTGTCAGCATTACGGCTTGTTGTTGAATGATATTATGCAAAGCGCTTGAAATGAATCTGATAAAAAAAATAGTCGGCAACACGATAATCAAAAATTTAAGTTATTTGGTCACAGGAACCGCGTTGGCGCAAGTGCTGATAATTCTTTTCCAACTCATTCTGCGGCGTATCTACACACCCGCCGATTTTGGCGCTTTTGCTGTGTATATGAGCATTATAGGCATCATTGCTGTCATATCGTCGATGCGCTACGAGCAAACCATTATTCTGCCTGCCGATGACAACAAAGCCTATAACTTGTTGTACCTTTCATTTGGCATTGGGTTGATAATTAGTGTTTTGACAGCTGTTTTGCTATATGTGTTCAAGCAGCCGTTTATGCGTCTAATCAATTTCCCGGAAAAGTATGCCAACTGGCTTGCGTTCGTGCCGCTGTCGCTGCTGCTATTATCGATATATCAGGCACTTAACTATTATCTTATCCGATTGAAGCAGTTTAAACTTTCGGCATCGAACAAAGTCGAACGACGGATTGCTGAAGGTGTGACGCAAACAATTTCAGGTTATTGCGGCAATCAGACGGGGCTTGTGTATGGCGATATTGCCGGGCAGTCGGTCAACGCTTTGGCGGCCGGACTCAAGGTGCACAAGTTTGTTGGCGGTCTGAAACTTTCGTGGGCAACTATGAAAAGTGTGGCGGCAGAATACAAAAGATTCCCATTGCAAAACAGCTTCGCGGCGTTCCTGAACGCTTTGAGTTTGCTGCTTCCCACCATTTTCATCAACCGTCTGTTCGACGAGCAGACCACCGGCCTGTTCGACCTTGCGCGTATGTTGATGATTATGCCGCTGTCGCTTGTCACAACATCGATGGGGCAGGTGTTGGTGCAGCGTTTCACCGAACTGCGGAACAAACGTGAGTCAATCCGCCACGATTTCTGCCGCATAGCCGCACTGCTGGCCGTTTTAGCGCTGGTGTTCGCTGTGGTGGCTTTCCTTCTGGCACCTTCGCTTTTGGCCTTGATTTTTGGTGAAACGTGGCGTGAATCAGGAGTTTACGTGCGCATAATGGTTTGGGCGTTCGCGTTCAAATTTGTGGTGTCGCCGTTCAATATGGTGTTCACGGCATTCGAGAAAATCGGTCGTTTATCGGTTTGGCAGACGATTTATTTCCTGTTGATTTTCAGCTTGATATTTATTCCGGTGAACAATATTTACGGATTTTTGCGTTGTTATTTGGCGGTCGAATTGTTCAGCTACGCAATTGTTGCGCTGATGACTTTGAAGGTTGTCCGCGAGTATGAGAAATCGATAGCCAATTGATTATGAACGTTTTATATCTAACCGAAGATTATGTTGGCTCACGGGTGCATCACAACCTGTGTCGCTCGATTGTTGAAGCTGACAATCAGATAGATATGACCGTTTTCGCTTTCAATCGGCCAAATTATCCGTTGCGCGATTTGCGCCCTACATACGATAGCCGCAATTACCGCCTTGTAGAGTCAGGTTTTGAAGGCAACTTGCTGATGTACAGAACGTGGTTCCCGTACAAAATCCGATGCAAATATCGTCAACTGACGCAAAAGGCCGACCTTGAGCACACCGACCTGATTGTAGCGAGCACTTTGTTTTCTGATGGTGCGGTGGCTTACAAGCTATGGTGCGAGCGCCAAATCCCTTACGTGGTGGTTGTCCGCGGCACTGATGTCAATCTCTATCTCCGATGTATGCCCCACCTATATCGCATTGGTCGACAAATAGTTAATAATGCGCAGAAAGTGATTTTTGTGTCACCTGTTCAGCGTCGGCAATTTGAGAAATCGTTGGCATTCAGACACTTGATAAGTGGTGTGCAACCGAAATTGATAACCATAACCAATGGAATTGATCAAGTTTGGATTGATAATCAATATCTTGAAAACGACAACCGCAATCCGAACGCCATATTGTATATTGGAGTATTTGACCGTAACAAAAATGTGCCGACTTTGATTGAGGCGTGTCAGCGTCTGCGTAAGCAAAATCCAAACCTGACGCTGAATCTAGTGGGCGGTGGAGGTCCGTGTGAGCCGCCGATAATGAAACAGATAGAACAAAATAGCGATTGGATAAAATTTCACGGTCCAGTTTACGACAAACAAAAACTGATGCAGATTTGTCGCCAAAACGCTGTTTTTGTAATGATTTCAAAATCAGAGACATTCGGGTTGGTTTACTATGAGGCTCTGACACAGGGGCTGCCCGTTGTTTACACTGCCGGTCAGGGTTTCGATGGCGTGCTGAACGGCTATAATGTGGGCCTTGCCGCTAAATCTTGCAGTGTGAGTGACGTGTCCGAAAAAATTCAATTAGTTTTGCACGATAGAATTGCTATGCAGAAGAGCATCGGGCAGATAAATTTTGAAGACTTCAGCTGGCAGCGAAAAACGCAGCTGTGGTTAAGTGTTTTGAAAACAGTATGATACGACTATCGGTGATTGTTCCGTGCAGGAACGAGATTAGATATATTGGCAAATGTGTTGAGTCGATTTTGGCGCAGGATTTTCCCAAAACCGATATGGAAGTGCTGTTTGTCGATGGTATGAGCACCGATGGCACACGCGATTTGCTAACCGATTACTGCTCTCGATACGATTTTCTGCATTTGATTGATAACGAAAAGTTTATCGTGCCATCTGCGTTGAATTTGGGCATCGGTCAGGCAAAAGGTGAGATTCTTATGCGTCTCGATGTTCACACCGTTTACGACACAAATTATATGTCGGTTCTAGTGCGCAAACTCGACGAGTTGAACGCCGACAATGTTGGTTGCGTCTGCCGTACCGATGTGCTGAATAAAACGCCTAAATCATTGGCAATCAAGGCTGTGCTGAGTAGTCGTTTTGGAGTTGGCAATTCCGATTTCCGTACAGGTGTGGCAAACGAACAACTTGTTGATACCGTGCCGTTTGGTTGCTACCGGCGATCGGTTTTCGAAAAGTATGGTCTTTTCGACGAGCGCCTGGTTCGCAATCAGGACATTGAGTTCAACAAACGAATTGTGAACGATGGCGGCAGTATCTACCTTATTCCGCAAGCGCTTTGCACCTATTATGCCCGCGAATCTTTCCGCTCTATGGCGAAAAACAATTACAGCAATGGTCTTTGGAATGTACTCACTGTTAAAATGACCGGTCGGCTTACGTCGTTGTCTATCAGGCATTTCGTGCCGATGATGTTCTTGCTTTCGCTGATTTGTCCGTTGGCTCTTATGGCGGTCGATGTGCGTTTAGGGCTGATTGCCGCAGCATCAGCTTGCGCGTATCTTCTGCTTACAGTTTTGGTTTGCCAGCGTGCGGCATTACGAAGCAAATTGCTTAAACCCAGATATTTGTTTGTGGCTTTCACAACGTTACATTTGTCATATGGTTGCGGCTCGTTAGTTGGATTGTTTACTTTCCCTAAAAAGCAGAAATAATTATGGAAAGAAAATGTAATGTTTTTGCTTTACTCTCATTGCTTTTGGTGTTTTCTATATCGTTTTATCAGCAGTGCAGCATGGCAGTAATGCTTGCATGGACTATTGTCGGTGTTTTTGGAATAAAACTGTCCAGAGATAAAAACGATAAAATTCTGTATGCTATGGAGGTATGCATGCTATTATTTTTCGTAGTCAATGCTTTGAGTATTGTCTTTTCATATGATAAGGTTGAAGGCTTGAACAATCTTGGTTCACTTCTACCATTTGCTATTGTGCCGCTCATGGCTTTTTCATATTCTAATAACCTCAAGAATAATTATATACAATTGCTTAGATTATTTGTTATTGGTGCATTGTCAGCTTCTATTATATGTATTTTGGCCGCATTATTGCGTTCATTTCATATAGTAGAAGGTTCATTGGTTTTCAATCCGTACGTTGGTTTCCGAAATCAGTTTGTGTATACGCATCTCTCTATATTTTTGTATACCAATACATTTGCAATGTGCATAGTGTTTGCTGCAGCTGTCCTTGTATGGGCATTGCTTTTTCGCAACCCGCATCGCAAATGGTTGTTATATTTGGGATTGGTGTTGTGTATACTGATGATTTTCTTGCTTTCGTCGCGTACCAATGTATATGCGCTTTTTGTGGTGTTTTATCTTTCTGTGCTTGTGTTTTATTTGCGTTTCAATAAAATATTTCATTCGATCGCTCTCTTAATTGCAGTGACTGGATTGTTTTGGGTTTTCCAGACTTGCAACTATCGTGTTCTGAACCTTTCAAAACAAGTTACAAGTTATATTATTGAAGAAGATATTGTTATGGATAACGGATATGTTATTCATCATCCACGAACTATTGAGAACGTGAATATTCGGTTCCAAATGTGGAAGACAGGAGTTAAGTTGTTGCGTTATTATTGGCTGACAGGTTGTGGCATTGGTGATTATAAAGGGGTTCTTCGCTCAGAGTATCAATTTGATGGAATTTATGAGGCATATCAAAAAGGGTACGACCAGCACAACCAGTATATTGAAACATTTACTACTTCTGGAGTAGTTGGAGGAGGGCTTTTATTGTCAATAATGTTTATTGCACTATTGTCGGCAATACGCAATCGTAATTATCTTCTTTTTTGTTGCTTGATTGTTGTTGGGCTTAATATGTTGCTTGAATCGATGTTGAATCGTTTCAGTGCAAGCCTTTTTCTTGTAGTGGCATTGTTGTTGTCAATGCAAGCCAAACATTCTGATTTGCATATTGAGCGGCAATAATCGTAATCTTTTGATATTATAAAATAAGAAATCCGCAATATTGCGGATTTCTTATTTATAGTGGAAAATGAAGTCTATTTTTTATCGGATTTCTCGATTAGTGTTTTAATGCTTTTACGATTGTCAATAATAATAATCAACATGGAACCAAATATAAGTCCTATTAATAACCATGTTTTCAGTATGGAAAAGAGGTCATTGTCTTCCTGCATTGGTTCAGAAAAGTCTTGTATTACCTTGAATGGTTCGTCGTAGAGATAGCGCTCAATTTTTTGCTTGCGGCTCAAAAGCGAAATGATGTCATTGTGATACAGATGTTTGTCTTTTTCTGACACCATCATCAAGCCGCCGTTTTTGTCAAGCTTGTATTGGTTGCTTTCAGAGAAGTATTCTGAATTTTTTAGGCTGTCGAGTTGTGCAATCTCTTTATCAATACGGGCTATCATGTTTTTCTGCTCATCTTTTATTACATTATTGCAGTTGATAACCCAAGGGTCGTTATCAAGATAATTAAATAGTTGTGTTTTAACATCTATAAGTACCTCGTTGTTATCGGCATTGAACAATTCTGCCTCTACGACAAATCTGTCGCTCATTCTTTTGTTAAGCAAGCTTGTGTCTGTAACCACTTTTCCTGTGTAATCTTCTATTTTGTCAGCAAAGCCGTCTTTATTAAAATCAAGCAGATAGCAGCCGTGTATAGCTTTTATATGGTTACTTATATTTGTACTATCGCTATTATAGTTCCATTGGTTAATCAAGTTAATGACATCAGAGGCGCTTATGCGTTGAGTTTCAACAATCATGCTGCAGGTGAATAGTTTGTCGCGTGTTTTGTAACTTATTATTGTAGTCACTGCTATTATAATGAACAATAATAGATACCAATATCTGTTGCGGATAATAAAGTATATTATTGTCGTGAATATTTTAGATATCAGATTCCCAGTCCATCGGCAGGCACGACTCATCAGGTCGATTAAGTCGATTTCTTGTTCCTGTGGTTCGTTTTGAATCTCGTTTGCCATTTTTTTATCTATTGTTTATTTGTTAGAATTTCAATTATTTGCATGCACGTTTGTTCACGTTCATCGCGGAGCCGTGTGAAATGCGCGGCCAGCAAAGATAGCAAATATACTATTGCTTTCAAGTTGCTGCAGGGTTTATAATAACTTGTTTTCGGGTCGATGTTGCTGCTTCGCAGATAGTCCGTTATCTCGCTGCTGCCGTAGGCTTGTCCGCGGGTGCGTACATCAATGTAGAACATCACATTGTTTTCAAACTCGTCTGTTTCAAGTTCATCGACATAACATAACGTCAAGCTGTGGGGCAGGGCGACACAATATATTGGCAACCCAAGTGATTGTGCCACAATAGCGTATAGAACGGCCATTGTGCTTGTCCCGGCCTTGCTTGTGTTCAGCAGTGTGCTTAGGAAATATGACTGTGTTGTTTGCTCGTCGCCAACGGCAAAGCGGTTTATGTTGAACATAAAGTGGTTGATTATTCGCACTTTCTCCAACGCTGTCAGATTGTCGTTCAATTCAGTCCAAATCGGTGTTTTGATGCTGTTTATTCTGCTGCTGAGCGACTGCGGACTGACATTTGGAAATAATATCTGGTTGTAAATGGCTGCGCCGGCCAATAGGTCGCGGGCACCAGATTTGCGCCATTCGCGCGCATCGTCACAAATACGGCGGACACGAATTGCGCTTATGGTGTCGGCTAGTATTTTCGAAATGCGTTTGTCGTCACATTGTTGCCACGCGCGTTCGAGCATAGGAAGAATGTCGCTTCCCATTTTCCCCAGTTCCGCCGTAACGGCCGCGTTCACGGTTTCGTCAGGGTCGTCAAGCAACGAAAGTAATGTGTCGAATTCCGTTTGTGTCATCTTCTTTTTAGTGAAATGTTGAATCGGCTAATCGAACTTAAAACTTTGAAACCTTATATTTTATAACCAATTTATGCCTTCCCGCTTATCCTGTCAAGCACAGTCTCAATCAAATTCTCAATTGAGTTTTTGTAGCCGGTTGTGGCTGCTTTGCTTAGCCGGTTGGCGATGATGCTGCAAACGGTAACGGTGTTGTGACCAAGCAATGCGCCCAGTCCGTAAATGGCCGAGCACTCCATTTCGTAATTGGTTATTTTATGTCCTTCGTATTCAAAGGCGGTAATCTTGTCGTTGATGTCGGCGTCTTGCAGCGGCAGGCGCAGAACGCGGCCTTGTGGTCCGTAGAATCCAGGGGCCGATATTGTCATTCCGTGGCGCATGTCGAAGCCGATGCGGTCAATCAAATCGCCTGAGCAACGAACAAAATATGGCGATGTCAGCAGAGGGTTCCAGTTCATGTGTTGCTTGAACGCGGCTTCAATACGGGCGTCGCTCACTTTCGGACGGTCGCGGTAGAAGTTTAGCATGCCGTCGAAGCCGATAGCCATTTCAGATATAACCGGTGTTCCGACTGGAATGTCGGCTTGCAATGCACCCGAGGTACCGATACGAATCAGATTCAGCTTGCGTTTCTGTTCCTTTATGGTGCGTGTCTTTAAATCGATGTTGACAGCGGCATCAAGTTCATTTACAACAATATCGATATTGTCGGTACCGATGCCGGTTGATGTCACCGTAACACGCTGACCATTGTAAAGACCTGTGAATGTGCGGAATTCGCGGTTCTGCGCAGTTACTTCTATCTTCGAAAAGAAACTTGATACAAGCGCAGCACGGTCTGGGTCGCCTACAAGTATAACATAATCAGCGATATCCTCAGGATGAAGATGCAAGTGGAAAACTGAACCGTCGTTGTTCAGTATCAATTCGGAGTCAGGAATGAAAGTCGCCATAATTTTGTTGCAAAAAATCTTATTAGTAATAAATTTGTAGTAATCAAAAATACAAAAAAAATGGAAGCATCAATCAGCCATTTGCTTGTACCTGTTGATTATTCCGACAAGTCGGTTTTCGGGCTAAAATATGCTGCCCGGCTCAACAAGGTGCTCAACGGACGAATCACCGTCTTGAATGTTATTAAAGGTGTCGACCCAATATGGTCGGAATTTTTTTCTGAAGCGGAGCGCGATTTGCTGCTTAAACGTTTGGAGGAGCACATGCGTAAGTTTGTGCATCAGCATACAGCCCTCGACGATTCGGCTTTCGACTGCCTTATTGCGCGAGGAAAACTTTGCGACACCATAATGCAGACCGCTGAGCAGCTTGACGCTAGCGCAATAGTCATGGGTACCAGCCGTGCTGACAACATCAAGAAGAAGATAATCGGCACTAATGCCCTGCGGATTGTGTCGGAGTCCAAATGTCCGGTAATAACAATCAAGTCAGAGCCTGCCGACGCCGATGTTAAACGCATCATTCTGCCAATGGATATCTCGAAGGAGTCGCGCGAGAAAACCGTTGATGCAGTTGCAATTGCTAAACAATTGAATGCTGAGATACTTGTTGTATCGGCTTACACTATAAACGATGAGCTTGTGCTGAAGAACCTGACCAATCATCAGAATCAGGTTGTCAAATACATTGCCGACCGCGGCGTAAAATGCTCAGGTACAATGCTTGCTGTCGATGACCAGGTGGAGGGTGTTCTCAATTTCATCGACAAGAACAAAGGCGATATGGTTATCATTACAACGCATCAGCAGTTCGAGACTGTCTCGTCGTTCCTGGGCTCGTTTGCCAAGAGCATGGTTAGCGCGTCGAAAGTGCCGGTTATGAGTATAGTGCCTCGTAACGCCTACAATGTGGTGTTTAAACTTCCGGCTTCGTAAGTATTGTTTTCATGATTTATGCTAAGGAGAAGGTCTTGCGGTTTTATCGTAAGGCCTTTTTCTTTTGAACTTGTCAGTCAGTCCTTCTGACCAATCTGCCGTCGACAAAATCGAAACGTTTTTTCTTAACCCATTTTTTGGCAATGCGGCGGTATTCATCGGCGCGGAAGGCCGCCCATTGCCGCTCTAGGCGCAGCTCGCGCACCACATTGTCGAACGAGGCGAACTCTTGTTGCTGGATTATCGAGAAGCGTAGGTGTCCGGCCGTGTTTTTGTCGGGTTGCATCTCGGCAAAGTTCATCATCACTTGCCGTTTGACTTCGTCGCTTGGGTTGTCAATGCGTTCCAACTGATGATTTTTGACAATGTCAATCATATCTTTTTCCCATTGAACATCAGACTTTTTGTCTTCGTCAAGCTCGAAAATGTAGTCCTCAATCATCACCACAGTCTGGTCGGTGTAGTCGATGTACCACCCGGCCGAAAACTCGTTAATGTAGTTTTCCATGGCGTTGCCTACAGCGTCAATAAGTTCGTCTTTGTTAGTTATGATGTTCATTTTCTGTTATATGCTTTTAGTTTTTCTTTCAGATATTTTCCCGTATACGACTCTTTGCAATTGACGATTTCTTCGGGAGTTCCGGCAAAGACAAGATTACCGCCAGCGTTTCCGCCGTCGGGGCCAAGGTCGATAACCCAATCGGCGCATTTTATTACTTCCAGATTGTGTTCTATAATAAGCACGGTGTTGCCTCGGTCTACGAGCGCGTTGAACGAGCTCATCAGTTTGTTGATGTCGTGAAAATGTAGGCCGGTTGTCGGCTCGTCGAAGATGAACAGGGTAGGGGTGCCTGCCTCCTCAGCACTCAGGAACGACGCCAGTTTGACACGCTGACTCTCGCCGCCGCTCAATGTGCTCGACGATTGGCCGAGTTTGACGTATCCCAACCCTACATCGACCAAAGGCTGGAGCCGCGCCACAATGCGCTTGCAAATGTTGTTGTCGGCGTCTTCTTTAAAGAATTCAACAGCTTCGTTCACAGTCATATTCAGCACATCGTTGATGTTTTTGCCTCGGTATCGTATGTCGAGCACAATTGGCTTGAAACGTTGGCCGTGGCAGCTTTCGCATACAAGCTCAACATCGGCCATAAACTGCATCTCAATCTTGATTTTGCCTTCGCCGTGGCACTCCTCGCAGCGTCCGCCTTCTACGTTGAACGAGAAGAATGACGGTGTCATGTTTTGTTGTTTGGCGCCTTGCTGCTCCGCAAAAAGCTTGCGTATTTCGTCGAATGCCTTTATGTACGATGCAGGATTTGAGCGTGTCGATTTCCCGATAGGGTTCTGGTCAACATACTCCACGCGCTTTAGGCACTTCAGGTCGCCCGTCAGCTGACGGAAACTGCCAGTTCGCTGGTCGCTCTGCTCGCCGTAGTATTTCTGCAACGCGTTGTACAGAATTTTGTTTACCAATGTCGATTTTCCGCTGCCCGACACGCCTGTCACAACCGTAATCACATTCAGCGGAAACTTCACGTCGATGTTTTTCAGGTTGTTCTCACACGCGCCTTCTATTTTTATAAAGTTGCGCCACGGACGGCGGTATTCGGGTACGGCTATCTCCATTTTGCCCGTAAGATACTGAGCAGTAAGGCTTTTCGTGTCGGTTTCGAGTTGTTCGTGATTGCCTTGGAAAACCACCTCGCCGCCAAGTCGTCCGGCCAGCGGCCCAATGTCGATAACCTCGTCGGCGGCACGGATAATGTCCTCGTCATGCTCAACTACAACCACAGTGTTGCCGATGCGTTGCAGGTTGCGTAACACTTTGATTAGCAGTGCGGTGTCTTTCGAGTGCAGACCGATGCTCGGTTCGTCAAGAATGTAGAGCGAACCAACCAGACTGCTGCCAAGAGATGTGGCAAGGTTGATGCGCTGGCTCTCGCCGCCGCTCAATGTTGATGATAAACGGTTGAGTGTCAGGTAGCTGAGCCCGACATCTTTCAAAAAGCCGATGCGGTTGCGTATCTCTACAAGCAGACGTCCGGCCACTTTGGCATCGTGCTCGTCAAGTTTCAGATTCTCGACAGTGCCGCTCAGTTCGCCAATGGGCATATTTATCAAATCTACAATCGAATAGCCGTCAATTTTGACATACTCGGCGTCTTTTTTCAGTCGCGAGCCGTGGCATGTGGGGCAGACGGTGCGTCCGCGGTAACGGGACATCATTACCCGGTACTGAATCTTGTACGAGTTCTGTTCAACGTAATCGAAAAAGTCGTTGATTCCCTTGAAGTAACGGTTTCCCGTCCATAGCAGATTGTATTGACTTTCAGTCAGTTCGTTTATCGGTTTGTAAATCGGGAAGTCGAATTTCTCAGCGTTGAAAATCAGCTGATTGAGCCATTCCTGTCCCTTTTCGCCACGCCAGCAGGCAATAGCGCCGTCGTAAATGGTCAGGCTTTTATTCGGAATGACAAGGTCTGGGTCTATGCCGATAGTGTTGCCAAAGCCTCCGCAAGTGGGGCAGGCGCCAAGCGGAGTGTTGAAGCTGAACATGTGCTCCGTTGGCTCCATAAAGGTCATGCCGTCGGCCTCAAAGCGGCTCGAGAACTCATGCGTCACGGTTTCACCGCTGCGCAGAATTTTGACAATGCAGATGCCGTGACCTTCGAAAAAGGCGGTCTGCACTGAGTCGGCAATGCGGCTCAGGTTGTCACGCTCGGTGTTGACAATTATGCGGTCGATGACGATGTTCAGCTGTTTGTAGTCGCCTCCTGCGTAATCATCGATGTTGATTATTTCGCCGTCGGCTTCAAAACGGCTGAATCCCTGTTGTTTAAGTATGTCGAGCGCTTTCGACAAGGTGTGTTTTCCGGTGTTGAGTGGCGCAAGAATTATAGCTTTGGTGTTCTCTGGGTACGATGATATTAAATCGACAACATCCTGTACTGAGTGCTTTTTCACCTGTTTCCCCGAAATGGGAGAGTATGTCTTGCCAATTCGGGCGAAGAGCAGTTTCAAGTAGTCGTAAATCTCTGTCGATGTGCCGACAGTGGAGCGCGGGTTGCGGCTGCATACCTTCTGTTCAATGGCAATGGCGGGCGGTATACCTTTAATATAATCGGTCTCGGGCTTGTTTATGCGGCCCAGAAACTGCCGCGCGTATGCCGACAAACTCTCTACATAGCGCCGCTGTCCTTCGGCGTAGAGCGTGTCGAAAGCAAGCGACGACTTGCCGCTACCCGACAGTCCGGTAATGACAATCAGCTTGTTGCGCTCAATTTTGAGGTCGATATTCTTCAGATTGTTTACTCGCGCGCCTTTTATTTCGATATACTGATTATTCATATTTTCTTGTTAATCAGATTGTTGTCGTTGTATGCTTTTCGCCTTTCATCAGATATTAAGGTTGGCAAAGATAGCTTTTGTAAGCCTGAAAAATCGTTTAAAGCCGTAAAAAAGCGTTTGACGTTCTAAAAAAGGCTGTTGGTAAAAAGCAAAAGTTAAAAATGTGTTAATGTTGCGCCAGCATATCTAAAATTCCTATATTTGCCATCATCAAACTAAAAACGCTAATTAAATAGGAGGAACGCTTATCGACAAATAATTACTCTAAAACTTAAAAAGGAGGTAGTTATGGAACTTCATAATCGGACCGATTGTGAATTGGTTAAGCAGTACATTAGCGGAGAATTCCAATGTCTTGAAGAGCTTATTAATCGTTATAAGAACCGCGTGTTCTCATATATTGTTATGGTTGTCAAGAACCGCGAGCTGGCCGAAGACATTTTCCAGGATACTTTTGTTAAGGTTGTCCGTTCGCTCGACAGCGGCAGTTATAAAGACGACGGGCGTTTTGGCCCCTGGGTTATGCGCATAGCCCACAATCTGATTATCGACTATTACCGCCGCAACAAGCATCTGCCCACAGTGTCGGGTGACGACGAGGAGAAGAACATTTTCAACACCATAGGCATTCTAGATAAGAATGTCGAGGATGATTACGAGATGCAGCAGCGCCATTCCGATTTGCGCAAGTGCATCGAGAATCTGCCAGCCGAGCAATGCGCAGTTGTCAAATACCGATATGTATATGATATGAGTTTTAAGGAGATAGCCGACCTTACGGGTGTCAGCATCAACACCGCCTTGGGACGTATGCGCTACGCTTTGATTAACCTGCGCAAGATGATGAATGTGGAAATAGACGAGCAGGATGATTTGTTATAAATAAAATCGTTATGGCAACAAAGAAACTTTCAGAAATAGCTGATTTGTATTGCATTAGCAAGACTGTGCAACCTCAAATCGGTGATGTGGCACTGCACCGTTCGGGCAATAAGGTATTGGTTGTGACGGAGGACAATCTGCGTGAGGTGGCGTTCAAGTCGGTGTCAGTGTTCTTCGGCATTCATCCAAAATCGGTCTCAAGTGAGTTGCTTTGCGTCTATCTGCAAAGCCCTGAGGGCCAAGCCGAAATTGAGAAACACCTGACTGGTACCACTATGCGCACACTCTGCCTTGTTCAGGCAAATCAGATTGATGTTGTGGTGGAGTAACGGAAAACGGAAATACCATGAACAAGTTTGTGTTATTTGTGTTAGTTATGGCTTCTATCATGGCCGCCTGTAAGAAAAATGACGCACCTGAAGCAATTGAAGAAGAACAGGAAATAATAGACGAACCGGAAGTAAATAAAATTGAATCTAATTGTATTTTCGATTCAAATGTTGGGATTTATGGGGATTATAAGAATCCAACGCTAAATATTTACGTTGATGGTGTTTTTATAGGAGTTTGGCCAGGCAACCAACTCGACAGCGCTTATGTTGGTGCTACTCCTGATTATGGAAATATAACCGACACAAAAGTCTATGTGAACCTAAAACCCGGCAAACATAGTTATCACACAATTTTCTATTCGGGGAAAGTGCTGTCATGTGAATTTCAAACTGTGGAAAAGAAGTTTGTTGTTGAAGAAACAGGAATAACATCAGTGCTTGTCGATTTTGCATATAATGTGAAGACGACATCCGACACGGTGCTTGACATTTTGGGAGAATATACAATAAAAGTGCCAGAAGGATACGCCTATTCCACCAATTATGGCGATGAGTCTATTTCGTTTAAAGCATACTCTGATAATGGTAACACTATTGTTTGTACCAGTGATTTATACGTAACTGATGACACGCTGTATGCGCCCGAAAATGAATATGTAAAAGAATTCAAATTGCCAGGTTCCGACAGTGTAGTCCGCACACAGACATTTCCCAATATGGAAATTATTGGCGAAAAAGGGTTACTGTACTACACGTCTGACAAATATTCATCAGGCTATTTCTTTATGAAACAAAATGATTGTTACGTACAGCTTTTTTCTGTCAATTTTGACATCGCCAATATTGCAGAATTGAAAAGCATCTTATTAACAGTTGAAAAGCAATGAAAAAACTTCATACCCAACGGTGCTTCTAATAGCACGGGGAACGCTTTTACTACCAATCTTTTACACCTTACGGCGCAATTTCCGTTGTTTACGTTTTTTGTTTTCGTTTACGTTATCGTTAGTGTTATCGTCAGCGTCAGTGTTAGCGTCAGCGTTATTTTATCTCAAATTCATCCGCATCAAGAATAGTGGGGAATTTCTCACGGAAGGCATTTAGCTTGCTGAGTGAGATAGTTGAGAGGCCGATGCCGATTTGTCCTTCGGGCAGGTGGCTTATAACGTTTCCATAGATGTCGATTACAGTGCTACCGCCGGAGTAGGCGATGTCGAGGCCGTCGGTGCCAACACGGTTGACGCCAACAGTATAACATTGATTTTCAATGGAACGGGCGCGGAGTAGCGGCTCAAAAACATTGTGGCGCGCAGTGGGCCAGTTGGCAACGCAGACAAGTAGGTCGTAGCTGTTGCCGGAGTTGCGCAGCCAGACAGGGAATCGCAGGTCGTAGCAGACAATGGGGCGGATGCGCCAGCCTTGGTATTCAAAAATCTTTATATCGGAGCCTGGTGTCAAGCTGTCGTTCTCAAATCCCATGCGGAACAGATGCCGCTTGTCATACTTGTCGATGCGGCCGTCGGGGTAGGCTATTAGCATTCGGTTGTAGTAGAGCCCGCTGTCGGCAATGAGCAGACTGCCCATTACGGCGGTGTTTTTAGAGGCGGCTGTCTGTTGCATCCATTTCACAGCCGGGCCGTCCATTGGTTGCGCAGTGCCTTCAATCTGGTTTGTGAAACCGGTTGCGAACATCTCGGGCAACACAATAAGGTCGGTATTGCTGACATTGGCCAGCATGGTGCTGTACATGGCCAGGTTGCCGTCGATGTTGTGCCACTTAATGTCGGGTTGGACGTAGGCAATGTTGAGCAGGTCGGTCATAGGCGGATGCTATCCAATGAGAAGTTCTCGGGGTGTTTGGCGGCAGGATTCAACTTCACATAGTATTCGTGAATGTAAGCCATATCTTTTTCAATATCACCCGATAACATATAGCGCTCGCCAAATCCGACAGTTTTGTCATTGTAGCTCAAAAATCCTAAATAGACAGGCACATTTGCCTGTTTTGCAATAAAATAGAAGCCTCGTTTTAGTTTGTTGGTGCGTTTGCGGGTGCCTTCGGGCGTTATGCAGACGCTGAATCGTTCATTTTTGTTGAAATATTCCAAAACCTGCTCAACCATTCCAGCCGAGTGGCTGCGGTTGATTGGGCGTGCGCCTAAAGCCTTGAGCAGCAGTCCTAATGGGAAGAAAAACATCTCTTTCTTGATGAAAACCACAGGCCGTTCGCCGGCGCTTGCAAAGGTTATCTTGCCCCAAACAAAATCCCACATGCTTGTGTGCGGCAACGATATAACCACATATTTTTTGTCGGTGGGGAAGTTGCCGACTACTGTCCAGCCGAAAAGTTTGAGTATCAGCGCGTTAAATCGTTTCATTTCTCTTTATGTAAGTTACAAATACCGATAAATCCAGTGATGATTAATGTCGGTAAAGTATCCCGATTCCTTGCACCATGGTGTCGTTCGGAACCAGCAATTGCGGAATGGTATCGGTGTAAAACAGCATCAGTTCGGTTTCGCTTAGAGTGCTGATGCTCATTATTATGGAGTCGTTTTGTGCCGGATTCAGAATAATGCTGTCTTCGTTTTGGGTGAAACGCCATGTGCCTTTGTGCGGAAATTTGAAAATCTGAGTGTCGTTCTCGCACAGATTTTCGCCCAGAGTTATCTCGTACTGGCCGTTTCCTTGAATATCTATTTGGTCATCTTTCAGACACTCGGGACAGGCGGCAAGGTCGAAGACATTGGTATACGACACATTACCGTTTGCGTCGGGCAAGTTTATGAATATGCCGCTCAGGTTCCATTTGCCTGTTGCCAGCATGTTAATGTTCGATTCGGGACTTTCGTCGCTGCTGCAAGACGCAAAAAAACAAGCGGTTACAGCAAGTGTTAGCAGTTTATTCATTAGTTGATGATAGATGAACGTGGTTTTCCGTTTTTGAATGTCTCTATCAAGATTGCCTGCTGCACAACATCGTCATAGGTCAGGTTCCAGTTGTTGTTGTTAAGCAGTTTCTTGTACGAGTCGTCGCCGATGTATTTACTGCGTGTCAAGTCGATGCGGACTCCGTTGGTTGCCCAGCGGTAGAACTCAAACTCGTAGTTGCTGTCTTCCGACCATTGGCGCATCGGGCGGTATTCCGGCGTGCTGCCGAGCTTCTCGGTAACCACGTTTATTATTTCTTTTATCTGGTAGTCTTCAATTTTTTTGCGCTCAATAGAGAAGATGTGGTTGTAGCCGATGATTTTGAATCCGATGTTCTTCACGTCGGCATACTGGCAGTCTTCGATTGAGTAGGAGGGATAGTTGTAAACGCCTACGGTCTTCAGCAGCGAACGGTCAATTTGGTCGCCTATGGTGAAGTCCGAAATCAGGAATTTAATAGGCTTGAAGTTGTCGGTTTCCTCCACTTCGATGTTTTTCTTGCTCGACAGAATCATCGGAAACGGCTCGGCGTAGATTATCAGTTTCGGTCGTTTGTTGATGTATTTTATGTCGTAGCGAACGGTGTCGGAGTCGAGTTCGCAACCTTCGATGTGGAAGGTGTTTTTAGCATCGAAGGAGCCAATCGGCTTGTAGCGGCTCAGAATCATTGTCGAGTCGGTTAAGCGCAACGGAATGAGCGTTGGCTGCATAAATTGCTCAAGAACAGTGTCATACTTGGCATAAGAGAATGCCGAATCGTTGTGAATAACAAGTGCGGTATCCAAATACCAGTCATTATTGGTGAACGCATCAATGTTTTTTGTCTGTTTCTGGCAAGCGGTGGTTAGCAGTGCTATTGCAAGAAAACCAGTGATTTTTAAACTTGCTGATTTCATGATTATTAAGTGTTATTTAGTTTCTTTAAAGAATGCCTGCGACGATATGTTTCGACCGTCTTTGAAGTAGAATGTTCCGTATGAGTATTTTGCTTCGATGTACTCATGCGCGATGCCGCCACGGTTCACAATCACGCGGCGAATTTTCTTGTTCGGCTTGTCGTAGTTCTCGGTTGTTATGCCTTCTGGATACTGCTTTGCAAGGTCGTTGAGGAACTTCTCATTACGTTGCGATATCTGTGCGTCGGCATCGAAGTTTTTCTTGTTGTACGAGTCTTGCGCGGCGGCTAGCTCCTCTTTGCGTTTGCGCTCAGCCTCGGCCTCGGCCAAAGCCTTGTTCTCCTTCAACCGTTGCTCGCAAAGCTCAATCTGGCTTTTCGGATATTTCTCCTCGGGTTTTATTGCCGAAGCTGATTTATACAAGGCGATAGCCGACGAATAGTCTTTCGCTTTGAATGCGTTATCGGCTTGAGTTACAGCATTTCTGTAGTCGGCGTCCACTTTGGCTTTGGCCTCTTGCTCATGCTCTGTCTTAATGTTTGCGCTTATCTGTGCAAGCTGCTGGTCAGGGTAGGTCTCGTCGGGTTTGGCGGCCTTTGCAGCATTGTAGAGCTCAACAGCCTTGTCGTAGTTGTGCGAGTTGAAGGCGCGGTCGGCCTCGGCAATTTTCGCCTTGTATGTGCGCAGCTGGTTCTCCTGCTCGGCTTTGAGCTTGGCAGCCTCGGCAAGCAGCACGTCAATCTGCTGGATGCGGCTCTGCGGATGCGTCTCGTTAGGCATCACCTGCAAAGCTTGCTGGTAAACACCCTTGGCTTCGGTGTAGCTCTTTTGGTTGAACAGATTGTCGGCCTGGCTTATCAGCTGGGTGTATTGCTGTTGCTTTTGATTTTCGGCGTTAATAATCGATTGTGCCTCAGCTATTTTGTCTTTCGGATATTTTTCGTCGGGTTTCACAGTCAAAGCCTGGTTGTAGGCCGTGATAGCCTCGGTGTATTTCTTCTGTGCGAACAGTCCGTCACCGTTCGATATGGCTTGTGCGTATTGACGCTCAACATCGGCCATTTTGGCCAGAAGGTTGTCAATGGTGACTATTTGCTGTTTCGGGTACATTTCATTCGGTTTCAAAGCCGATGCCTGCTCGTAGCTCGATTTGGCCTGCGCATAGTTCTTGGCTTTGTACAATTCGTCGGCCTGGCTAATCAAACTCTTGTATTGTTCGTCGTTTTTGGCTTGCTGCTCAGCTTCAACTTTTTGTGCGGCCAGCAGTCGGTCTATTTCGGCAATGCGCTCTTTGGGGTAGCTCTCGTCGGGTTTCAAAGCCGAAGCGTTTGTGTAGCTGTTGCGTGAGTCTTTGTACTTCTCGGAGTTAAACAGGTCGTCGGCATACGAGATAAGGTTCAAGTATTTGGCGTCCAATGCTTTCTGTTGGTCGAGCAGCTTGTCTATCTCAGCAATTTTCTGCTTCGGGTACGATTCTTTGGCTTTTATTGCAAGTGCTTGGTTGTAAGCCGATTTGGCGTCTTCATATTTCTTTAGGTTCAACAGGCTGTCGGCGTGGCGCACATAATCATTATAGGCGTTGCTTGTGGCCTGTTCTTTCTCAGCCGCGCTGCGCAGAGCTAGCAGTTTGCTGTCAATCTCGGCAATTCGGTCCTTCGGATACTGCTCGTCGGGGAATATGGCCAGAGCCTCCTCATAGCCGCTTTTTGCATCTTCCCATTTCGACGATTTGAACAGCTTGTCGGCTTTGGCTATTGCGGCGTTGTATGCGTTCTTGTTGGCGGCAACTTGTGCCAGAATGTTGTCAATCTCGGCAATTTTCTGCTTCGGATAAGCCTCGTTCGGTTTTATTGTAAGCGCCTGCTGATAGTTCGATTTGGCCGATGCGTAGTCTTTCCCGCTGAACGAGTTGTCGGCCACGGTTATGAATCCGTTGTATTTGTCCTCGTTGGCTTTGTTTGCGGCCAGCATCTTGTCAATGGCGCTGATGCGGGTGGTGGGGTAGGCCTCAGCAGGTTTTATCTCGTTGGCTTTTACATACATGGCGCGAGCCTCGGCCAACTTGCTCTGGTTATAAAGATTGTCGGCTTGGGTAACGGCGTCGCGGTAGGCTTTTTCAATGGCCTCCTTATTGGCGGCATCAGCGTTTTTGGCGGCAA
Organism: Salinivirgaceae bacterium; assembly: GCA_017617355.1. Lineage (GTDB taxonomy): Bacteria > Bacteroidota > Bacteroidia > Bacteroidales > SZUA-534 > RUG13583. The sequence goes on from JAFZWI010000038.1 coordinate 25,920, forward strand.
TCAGCGCATCAAGTTCGGCAATCTTGTCTTTCGGATATTGCTCCTCTGGTTTTATCCCTGATGCTTCGACATATTTGGTCAGCGCCTGCTCGTAATTCTTTGACTGATAGTTTCTGTCGGCTTGTTCAATGGCTTCGCGGTAGGCTTTCTCCTTTGCGGCCAAAGCTGCGCTGGCGTCGTTCATCTCGCTCAGTATCTCATCTATCTTATATAGCTGGTTTTTAGGATATTGGTCGTCTTTATAGGTAAGCGCGCGCTTATAATATATTTGAGCGTTGGTGTATTGCTGCGTGTTGAAGGCGTTGTCGGCAATGGCAATGTTCTTCTGGTAGTTCTTCTCGTTGTTTTGGTTCTTGGCCAGGATTCGTTTTATGGCCATAATCTGGTCTTCAGGGTAAGTCTGGTACGGGTCGACGCTGCTGGCCTTTTCATACAGCTCCACGGCTTCCTCATAGTTGGCCTGGCCGAACTGGTTGTCGGCCTGCTCAATAAGCCGGTCGTACATCTCGGCGCGTTTCTGGTCGTAGTCCTTCATCATGGTCTTGATGCGTTTCTGTATCTCAGTGGTGTATGCCGCGTCATAGTCGAAATCGCCCACCTTGTCAACAAATTTGATTTTTCCTATGGGGTTGTCGAAGATTGATGCGTCGAAGCCGTCGACCTCAGGCAGCAGCTCGATGCTGAACTTGTAGTTGTAGACCGATACGTCCTCCACTTGAACATTGGTATTGAACTCAAGTTTTTTGTTGTAGTAGCCCTGGCGGACAAACTCCAGCACCACTTGTTTGTTCAAATCGACATTGAAGGCGAACTTTCCAGTCTTGTCGGCGTCGTAGATTTTTTCCAGCGAACCGTCGATATACACTTTTACTTTTGATATGGCGAAGTTCTCGCGTTCCACTTTTACGGTTCCCCGTAGAGCCAGATAACCTGATACTTTTTGTGCTGATACTGTTGAAACTGAGCTTATTAAGAATAAAGCGGATAGTATTGATGCAATAACTCTTTTTGATTTCATTTTATGCGTGCTTAAAACGTGGCAATATAGCAAAATAATAGTTATTGAACATCTGTAAATTTCCTTTGAAACTATTTTGATTTTTTTTGGTGATTTCTGATTTTTTAATATTATATTTAAACGTCGGATTAATTAGAAAACGACATTGGTTTATTGTTGAACTTTTAAATTTTTGAGTTATGAAAACGGCAGAAGACAAACAGAGGAGCAAAGAATCGTTGGAGATAGCTGAACGCAAGTTGCACAAGTCGCAGATGAAGGCAAGTAAACTCGAAAAGAAATTGCGTAAGATTAAAAAGAACAACGGCAGCGATGAGGCCATTAAAGAGATGAAAGGTGAGTTGGAAGAGATATTTGTAAAGATGCACCAACGCTATAAAAAAGTTGAAAAGAGCAAAAAATCAGCAGCATAACAACAATTCGCAATAAAAAAGCGCCGAAAGGCGCTTTTTTATTATGTTACAATGGGTTGAAAATCCCGTTAATGTAAGTGTCAGTTATTTTCCTGCAAATATTTTTCCACACTTTGTTTGGCCTGAATTAGCGGTGTGATAATCTTTGCAATATTGCTATTCTTGATATCAGCGCCTTCCGTTTAATCAATGTTCCCTTTGGTTATCGGGCTGTGTCACAAATGGGTGGGCACAAAAAAAGCCGCTCTTGCGGAGCGGCTTTCTTATAATCGATTTTGTTTCAGTCTTATTCTGCAACAACCTCGAACGGCAACTCGAATTCAACCTCTTTGTGGAGTTTGATTTTGGCAACATACTTGCCAAGTTCTTTGATGTTGTCGCCCTTAACCAAGATGCACTTGCGGTCAACCTCAACACCTTGTTTCTGAATAGCCTCAGCAAGTTGAATGTTGTTGACAGAGCCGAAGATTTTGCCATTCGAGCTGGCTTTTGTGCCAATAACAATGGTAAGAGCCTCGATTTGTGCGCGCAGTGCGATTGCGTCGTTTTTGATTTTCTCCTCTTTGTGAGCACGTTGCTTCTTGTTCTCTGCTAGAATCTTCTTGGCAGCGTTAGTAGCAACAATGGCCATTCCCTGAGGAATCAGATAGTTGCGTCCGTAGCCGTCTTTAACGGTAACGATATCGTCTTTGTATCCTAAATTTGGAACGTTCTGTTTCAAAATAATTTCCATATCCTATCCTCCTATTATTTAAGCATATCAGTTACATATGGAAGCAAAGCCAAGTGGCGGGCGCGTTTGATAGCGGTGGCCACCTTGCGCTGGTATTTCAGCGATGTTCCGGTGATACGACGGGGAAGAATCTTTCCCTGTTCGTTCAGGAAACGTTTCAGGAACTCTGGGTCCTTGTAGTCGATGTACTTGATTTTGTTCTTTTTGAAACGGCAGTATTTTTTCTTTTTGATTTCTACTGTCGGTGGGGTAAGATACCTGATTTCTGATGAATTCTGTGACATGACTTAATCCTCCTTCTTTGGTTCAGATTTTAAACTTCTTTTCTTGTTTGCGTATTCAACGGCAAACTTGTCCATCTTGAGGGTGAGGAAACGCATAATGCGCTCGTCGCGGCGGTACTCGGTCTCGAGCTTGCCAATGATTTCACCTTCGCCCTTAAACTCTACCAAATAGTAGAAGCCTGTGGATTTCTTTTGAATCGGATAAGCCAATTTCCGGAGGCCCCAGTCCTCCTCGTAAACGATTTCACCTCCCATATCGGTGATAACGCCTTTGAATTTGTCAACCGCTTCCTTCATCTGTGGTGCAGACAAAACGGGATTTGCAATGAAAACGGTTTCGTAACTGTTTGACATAAA
>JAFZWI010000039.1 GCA_017617355.1 Salinivirgaceae bacterium
GGCAGCGTATTTCTCTTTGAAATTCAGCAGGATATCACCTACACGAACACCCGTGCGGCTAATCTTATCGGTGTAGGTTGGACCGATGCCCTTGCCTGTTGTTCCCACTTTGTTCTTGCCTTTGGCGGCCTCGTAGGCAGCGTCGAGCAGACGGTGGGTTGGCAGAATCAGGTGCGCCTTTTTCGATATGTAAAGGCGTTTGGTAAGGTCGTGTCCCGACTGCGCAAGTGCCTCGGCTTCAGCCTTGAACAACGCAGGGTCGAGCACTACTCCGTTGCCTATAATGTTCACCTTGTCGCCCTGGAAAATTCCCGACGGAACCGAGCGCAGAACATATTTTTCACCATTGAATTCGAGCGTGTGCCCAGCATTGGGTCCGCCTTGGAAACGAGTTACCACATCGTATTTGGGGGTGAGCACGTCAACAACTTTTCCTTTTCCCTCGTCGCCCCATTGAAGTCCTAACAATACGTCAACTTTCATCTGTTTGTAATTTAGCGGCTTTTGCAGCCGATGTTTCTAAAAAATTGTAATTGAACTTTTTGCGGTTTTTAGGCCGCCAAAAAAGCGCTCGAAGTTAATAAAAAAGATAATTGGTTGCGACTATTAAATATTGAGATGTTTAATGTTGAAAAGGTTTGAAGGCCGTGTTGTTTGATTATGAAACTTTAATCGGAATTTCTCAATTTTACATCGTTTTAAATAATTTGTATTTTCGCAATCGAAACAATCGGCTGTTCTTTTACTGATTGTTCTGATTTAAAGTAATTTAGTTGTTTAATTAAAATTAAAATTATGAAAGTAAAAGGTTTACTGGTAGCAGCCGTGGCTGCAATGTTGTGCTTCGGCGCACAAAACGCTTCTGCAATTGAGGCTCCTAATCACGAAGGTGATTTCAATTTGAACATTATGGGTGGTTTTCTGTCGGAGTATTCTGGCGGTTTAGGTGCAAGTGTATCTGGTGATTATGTTCTTGTAAACTCTTGGTGGAAAGGACATTTTACTGTTGGTGGATTTATTGAGTTTAACCAAAGTAAAGATGATTATTGGTCGGATGTTGATATTAAGTACACCAATTTTGCAATAATGGCACGCGCTACTTACGGCTTGAACATTACCGATAAATTCGAAGTTCACGCAGGTGCAATGAGTGGTCCTGTTTTCCATTCTTGGAAATATAAATATGATAACAGCACTTACAATTTTGAAGATGACAAAAGCACTGATTTCGGTGGAGCAGGTGTAGCTGGTTGCCGTTTCTTCTTGTCAGATAATTTTGCACTTACAGCAGAAATGATAGCTGGTACACATCTTACTTACTTCAACGGTGGTATTTCGCTCAAATTCTAAAAAACACACCATTATAATGGCAAAGCCGCTTTCCCAAACGGGGTAGCGGCTTTTTTATAATCATACTATATTTGCAAAAATCAAAAGATGTTATATCAATTGTGAATTTATGAAAAAGGGATTTTTGCTTGCCGTAATGGCTTTTATGTCGTTTGGCGTGTTTGCCCAGCAATGGCAAGAAGTGGTATATTTGAAAAATGGTAGTCAAATACGCGGAGTTGTAATTGAGCAAGTGCCTAACGAGTCGGTTAAAATACAGACCGCCGATGGCAGTATTTTCGTGTACAGCATTGATGAGGTTGCGAAAATAACCAAAGAGCAGAAAGGGAAGAAAATGGACGCTCCTGCTGAAAAACATAAATACCCAAATCGTGGATATAGGGGGTTTGTAAGCGGTGGTTACATTATAGGTGATGATTTGGACGGTATTTCTTTATCAACAATTCACGGATTTCAGATTTTCCCAAGATTATATGTTGGTAGCGGGATAGAAATACAACACGTTGATTATCTGGATTTAACAAAATGCACCACTGGTACAGGCCAATTCTTTGTCAATGCTTTTGACCACATCCGCTGCGATATTATTAAAAGCCCAGTAACACCATTCATCGATTTGCGGTTAGGATTGCGGTTTGGTGAGACTTGTGAACTCTACTATTCTCCCTCTTTCGGGTTGCGGTTTATGCACTTCAATTTATCATTAGCATACGATGAAATACCAAATATAACCGCGGGTTCGAAAAGTAATTCATATATGGGATACAGTGAATCGTTAATAGTCCAACTGATAATAGATTTTGGCTCGCGATAATCAATGACAATAAACAAGAAAGCCGCTTTCCGGGAGGGAGGCGGCTTTCTTATTTTGTGCTTTTTAGGTTAAATCTCGCTGTGCACTTCGCGGCCTTCAACATAAATGCCGCTCAACGGGCGGGCCGGGCATAGATTCTCGCATTTGCCGCAGCCAATGCAGCGCTCGGTGTTTATTGCCGGAATCTTGAGCGATGAGTCAGCCAGGCTGTCGCTCGATACAAGCTGAATGGCTCCGGTAGGGCAGTTGCGGTAGCAGGCGTCGCATTGAATGCCTTCGGAGCTAACCTTGCAGTTTTCTTTCACCCAAACGGCGTAGCCTATTGATATTGATGCTTTTTCCGCTGTTTTGATAGGCAGAATGGCATCGGTAGGACATACGGTTGTACATCTTACGCACTCGGGGCGGCAATATCCGCGCTCAAACGACATCTCAGGTTGCATCAAGTGCTCAATGTCAGTCGATGGGCGCAAGACTTGATTCGGACATTCGGCCACGCAAAGCTGGCAGGCTGTGCAGTGGTCGGTGAAATGCTTCACGCTAACCGAGCCGGCCGGTTTGGGCGACACTTTTCTTTCGGGACGCTGTTTGTCCTCAATAATCGCCAGACCACCGTCAACCTTTTGCTCTTGTGCCTTTACAGTTGTGGTTGCCAAGAACAGCGCGCTGATTGACAGGAATTTGCGTTTTGATTTATCAACTTCGGCTCCTTCGTTTTGCGCCACGGTGCGCAGCTGGTAGCTTATAGCTCCGCGGTTGCAGCGGTCGATGCAGTCGAAGCAGGCAACGCAGCGGCTGTAGTCAATGGCGTGTTCTTTCGAGTTGATGCACGAAGCTTTGCAGTTGCGTCCGCACAATCCGCACGAGTTGCATTTCTCGGTGTCGATTACTGGCTTGTAAAGCGAGTATTTGGCAAAGAAACCCAAGATTGTTCCAACGGGGCACACGGTGTTGCACCAAGTGCGTCCGCCTCGCCAGGCCAGAACGGCAATCAGCACAAATGTTACGGCGGCTATGCCAAAGGTTAACAGGCTTTTAATCCATACATCGACAGAATAGAAGGCGTAGCTGCCTGCACGCTCGGCAATGTAAGCCAGAAGGTTGTTGCCAAGCTGATAAATTGGTGCGAACAGGTTTGAGGCGATTCGTCCGTAAGCGCTGTACGGAGCCACCAAATGTGCTATGAAACCGACACCCGGAGCCAGCAGTGTGGCGAGAAAAACAACCAGCACGCTGTATCGCAACCATTTAATGGCAGGCGAATACGAGTAGCGGTTCTTCTTGCTTTTCTTGCCGAAAAAGGCCACCACGTCCTGCATTACGCCGAGCGGACAGATGACAGAGCAGTAAACGCGTCCGAACAAAAATGTCAGCACCAGCAGAGCCACTACCACACCAACGTTGAGCGCCAGCAGAGCCGGAATAAACTGTATATCAGCCAACCAGCCAAAATATTTGTGGATGGTTCCTGTGAAATCGAGGAACAGCAGAGTTATCAGTGTATAGAAAACAACTGCCAGTGTGATGCGGATGCGGCGTAGCATATTGTTGTTAAATGTTTAAAGTTTAATAATATATGATTAATCGATTCGCCTAATCATACCTCGTAATCGAGGCAGACGCGCAGCTTGGTGTTCGGCTTAACGGCACCTTCGGCAACGGCCACGTGGGCCGGATGCACGGCGTAAGCCTTCAGCGCGTCGAAACTCTCAAGAGTTGAGTCGAGCATTACATCGGCGTTCGATGTTGGCAGTCCGTTTATGTTGACTTTGATTTCGACAAGACCGGGAACCTTACCAGCCAAACCTTCCAACCCCTTTTTTATTTCAGCTTTTGCGGCGGCTTTCTGCGCGTCAGTAAGTTCGTCTTTCAATTGCCAGAGAATAACGTGTTTTACCATTTCTAATAGTTTTAATTGCTTGTTTATTTAGCGTTTGCATCAATTACAAACGTTGCGCAAAATAGTGTAAAAAAATGAAAAACAGCATCGTCGGGTATTTTTCATTTTTCAAAATCAAATTTTTCAAAAAAAAGTGTCGGAAAATAGAGAGCAAGAGTATATTTGTAGGTTGAAAAATATCAATGATGAATCCTGCAGAGATTAAAAAGAAGGTTGAATTGCTTGAGCAGCAATTGTACACAGCGACATTGGAGACTTATCCGCGTATCGCGCGCGAATATTCGTTTTGGGCAGAGAAACTGAACGAGATTGAGAAACCGGTGACAAAGAAGAAGTTGTCAGGTGGTGATGATGACGATGATGACGCTGAAGACGACGGTGAGGAGTTGAACTCGCAAGATGATGATTTGGACGGCGACGAGGCCGATGATGGCGACGATGATTTGATGTAGCCGTCAGACGTATTTTTAACATTTCAAAGTCAAAATATCAGGTTGTGTTTGGGTTGAAGTAGGATTATTATACGTCAACACACTGGTAAAACTTTGATAATTAATCTGATACTAAGAACTTTTTTGCTTCAAAGAGGTTGAACGCAAAAAAGTTTTTTTTGTTGATAAGGTGTTGTCGGAGCGGAATTTCAAGGTTGTTTTTTTGCTAATTTGCGTTTCGAAACAAATTGTTATTCTGTTTATGAATATGCTGAAAATGAGGAATATAGCTGCTGCTTTGCTTTTGACAGCATTTTGCTTCCTTACACAATCCGCCACCGCACAACTCAAGTTGGATACTCTTGGTTGGAAATCGCCTCTGCGAATCCCTTTGTATTTGTCGGGCAATTTTGCCGAGCTTAGGAGCGGACATTTCCATGCCGGCCTCGATTTGAAAACACAAGGCAAGGAGGGGTATCGGGTTTATGCCGTGAAGGATGGTTACATATCGCGCATCAAGGTGTCGCCAACCGGCTACGGTCATGCGGTTTACGTTATTCATCCCGACGGTTACACATCGGTTTATGGCCATTTGCGCGAGTATAACATTCAGATTGGCAGGTATGTACGTGCAGCTCAGTATAAGCAGAAGAGTTTTTCGGTCGATTTGTTTTTGAAGCCTGATGAGATGCCTGTCCGAGTGGGCGAGGTGCTTGGATTGTCGGGCAATACCGGCTCGTCGGGCGGTCCGCATCTGCATTTCGAAATCCGCGACACTCGCGACGCCTGTCCGCTTAACGGATTGTTTCTCGGCTTTGATATTAAGGATGATATAGCTCCGAGGATGACGCAGTTCTCGGTGTTTCCGGGCAATTCGACATCACAGGTTAAAGGCCAGTACGCACGGACTACAGTCAATATTCAAAAGCATGGAAAAATACACAAGCCTGTTGGCGTTGATACTATTCAAGTGTCAGGAACAGTGGGACTTGGTATTAAATGCGATGACTATCTGAACGGTTCGAACAACCGTTGCGGAGTTTATAAATTCGATGTTTGGGACGGCAACCAGATTGTGCTCACAATGCGTGTTGATGGGGTGCCTTTCGGACAGACAAAATATGTGAGCAGCATTGCTGACTATGATGCTTTAATTAATAGTAATACAGTGGCTTATAGATTATTTGTGGAGAATAACAACCGCATTTCGCTTTATTCTAATCTGAAAAACCGAGGTTATATAACGGTGCCTGTGGGTGTGGTGAAAAAAGTGAAAATCGACGCATATGATGTTTACGGAAATAAATCAACTTTTGAGACATATCTTCAAGGTGTTCAGGCAAATAACGACGCTCAAAAGCCAGAGGGTGAGCTGCTTTCGTGGCAAGACGCGCATAGATTCGACACCGCTGGAATTTCTATCGATTTTGGCAAAAACACCTTTTTCGACTCAGTTTATTTCGATTTCAAAGTTGATACGAATATTGTAACGGGTTCATATTCGCCGACATACAAAGTGGGCGACCTTGCGATACCATTAGTTAAGTCTTATAACTTGAAAATCAAATGCTTGGGCGATAATATCCCGACGTCGAAACTGCTGATTGTGGCGGTGAACGGGACGCGCGTGTCGGCCATGGGAGGGAAGTACAAAAATGGATATGTTGAGGCTTCTTTAGCTGGTTTCGGAACCTATCGCATTCAGGCTGACAGTGTTCCTCCAACGATTAAAACTGTCGCAAATATGCCTGTTAACATGTTGAAATTCACCATTAGCGATAATTTGTCGGGCATAAAATCCTATTCGGCTTCAATCAACGGCGAATGGATTCTGTTGAAGTATGACCCGAAAACAAAAACGATAACCTACGAGGCCGATGAGTATTTGAAAATGGCTGATTCATACCAACTTGAGTTGATGGTTACCGACAATTGCGGCAATGTGGCCAACTATTCGGAAAAGCTACCAAAAACCAAATTTCAGTAATGCAAGACGTTGATATAGAGGTTATTGGTGTTATGTCGGGCACTTCGCTTGACGGGGTTGATATTGTCTTCTGCGAATTCAGTTGCACAGGCGGAGAATGGTCATTCTCGCCGATAGTAGGCAAAGTTTATCCTTATCCACCAGAAATGCTTGAACGTCTGAAACATAGCCACGAGTTGAACGGCCACGATTTGGCGCAGCTTGATGTAGATTATGGTCGCTTTCTTGGAGGTTTGGTTAAAAGTTTTGTCGCTGAAAATCATTGCAATCCGCGTTTTGTAGCAAGTCATGGTTACACCGTTTTTCACGAGCCGCAAAAAGGCTTGACACTGCAAATTGGCTCTGGTGCTCATATTGCAGCAGTTTCTGGAATCGACACTATTTGCGATTTCCGCACAAAAGATGTGGCTTTAGGTGGCAATGGCGCGCCGTTGGTGCCAATTGGTGACAAGTTGTTGTACGGCGGTGAATTCGATTATTGTTTGAATCTTGGTGGTTTTGCCAATATTTCGTTCGATAACGCTGAAGGTCAACGCATTGCCTACGATATTTGCCCGATGAACATTGTGTCAAATACGCTCACTCGGCGCATTGGCCTTGAATTTGACAAGGACGGCGAACTTGGCCGTAAAGGTGTGGTTGATAAAGAGTTGCTTGCGAAATTGAACGCTATACCATATTATAGTCAGCAGCCGCCAAAATCGCTTGGGCGCGAGTTTGTTGATGCAGAAATTTTGCCATTGTTCGGTCAACGCACTGATATAGAGAATCTTTTGGCAACTTATTATCATCACGCTGCCTATCAGATTTCAAAGGCAATTGTGGGAGAAAAAGAAAAAGGTGTACTGGTTACAGGAGGCGGTGCATATAATGACTATTTTATTGAATGTCTGAAGAATAGTACGCATCATCATATTGAAATTCCAAGTGAGCAAGAGATAGATTTCAAGGAAGCGATTATTTTCGCGTTTTTGGGTGTTTTGCGCTATCTTGGCCTTCCAAACTGTTTGAAAACCGTTACAGGGGCCGCTTGCGACAATATCGGCGGCGCAATATATCTTGCAAAGTAAATGAATGTAAAACAATAAATTATATCGATATGAACCACAAAACTCTTTTAGCATTTGCTTTATCATTGGCAGCAGGGCAGACATTGGCTTGCACTAATTTTCTTGTAACGCCAGGCGCATCGGCCGACGGCTCGTCGATGGTGAGCTATGCGGCTGACTCGCACGTGCTTTACGGTGAGTTATATCATTGGCCCGCAGCCACTTATCCAGCAGGAACAATGCTCGATGTTTACGATTGGGACACGGGCAAGTATATGGGACAGATTGAGCAAGCTGCCAAGACTTACAATGTTATCGGCAATATGAATGAAAATCAAGTGGTTATAGGTGAAACGACCTATGGCGGTCGCGAGGAACTTTGGGGCGATTCTACAGCCATTATGGATTACGGTAGCCTGATTTACATTACTTTACAACGCTCGACGTCGGCACGCGAGGCTATCAAGATAATGGCCGAACTGGTTGCAAAATACGGCTATGCAAGTGAGGGCGAGTCGTTCTCGATTGCCGACCCCAACGAGGTTTGGATTTTCGAGTTGATTGGTAAAGGAATGGACATACAGAAGACCAAGAAAGGCTTGATTAACAAGAATAAAGGCGCTGTTTGGGTGGCTCGTCAGATTCCTGATGGTTACGTGTGCGCCCACGCAAATCAGGCGCGAATCACCACTTTCCCGTGGAACGATGACCCGACTTCGATTTCGTCGGAGCAGATGGACCGCATTTTCGACAAAAATGTCACCACTGTTTATGCTGCCGATGTAATGGATTTTGCGCGCTCGAAAGGCTATATCAAC
>JAFZWI010000040.1 GCA_017617355.1 Salinivirgaceae bacterium
CCAACGGCTACAAAATCCGCCGTTCGGCCATCGACCATAACATTCCGTTGCTCACCAACGCACGCCTTGCAAGCGCGTTCATCCACGCAAGCTGCGTCCGCGAAATGGACGACATTCAGATTAAGAGCTGGCAGGAGTATTAATGGATTGACTGATTAACAGACTAATTGATTAATTGAAGGATTGATTAATTGAATGTGTTAGATAAAAAGCCGTTCCCGTTGGGGAGCGGCTTTTTTTATTACCTTTTCCATTGCAACTTCCAAAATGCACCTTTCACATTTAACCAAAAAAAACTAATTTAGAGCCGAAATAAACACGAACAATATGTACATCGGAATAGCAGGAAACATAGGCTCAGGCAAGACAACGCTTACCGGGCTTCTGGCAAAAAACTTCAAGTGGGAGGCTCATTACGAGGAGGCTGACAATCCGTATATGAACGACTTTTACAACGATATGCAGCGCTGGTCGTTCAATTTGCAGATATTCTTCCTTAACAGCCGCTACAATCAGATTTTGCAGATACTGAAATCGGGCAAGACTGTGATTCAGGACCGTACCATTTACGAGGACGCCCACATTTTTGCTCCCAATCTGCACGATATGGGTTTGCTCAGCACCCGCGATTTCAACACATATTTCTCATCGTTCGAACTGATGAGCAAATTCATACAACCGCCTGATTTGCTGATATATCTGCGTGCTTCGGTGCCAACGCTTGTGCGCAACATACAAAAGCGCGGGCGCGATTATGAAAGTTCAATCCGCATCGACTACCTGAAGCGTCTGAACGAGCGTTACGAGGCTTGGATTTCGAAATACGACCTTGGCAAGCTTCTTATTTTCGATGTCGATGACCTCAATTTTACCGAGAACCAGGATGACCTGCGTACTGTTCTCGACCGCGTCGACGCTGAGCTTCACGGCCTTTTCTAATTGCCGATGAACACATTACAGGAGATAATCGAATTTGAAAAGTTCGACCATCTCGAGTGGTGTGCGCGGCAGATTGTCGAGGGTTTCATCACAGGTCAGCATAAGAGCCCTTATCACGGCTTCTCGGTTGAGTTTGCCGAGCATAGGCTTTACAATCAGGGCGAATCAACCAAGCATATCGACTGGAAACTTTTCGGCCGCACCGATAAGCTTTTTGTGAAGCGGTTTGAGGAGGAGACCAATATGCGTTGCAACATCCTGATTGATGTTTCCGCATCGATGAATTTTCCTGCCAATCAGCGAGCAAACAAACTGGTTTTCTCTGTCTATTCGGCTGCGGCGCTTATTCATTTGCTCCGTCGCCAACGCGATGCCGTAGGGCTGACTTTCTTTAGCAACGGCATTGATTTCCAAACTGAATCAAAACTGTCAGAGGCGCACGCCAAGATGCTTTATGCCGAATTGAACCGTTTGCTGTCGGGTGGTTTCAAACCCGCTGAAACTTCTTCGACCGATGTGGCTGGTGCGTTGCATCTGATAGCCGAAAAGATGCGCAAACGCTCGCTCATAATACTGTTTTCCGATTTGTTCACACACGATTCGCAGGCTTTGTTCAGCGCCTTTGAGCATCTGAAGCACAACAAGCATGAGGTGGTGGTGTTTAGTGTAACCGACAACAGGTATGAGCTTGAGTTGCTTTATCCAAACCGCCCGGTTTGCTTTGTCGATATGGAGACGGGTGAACGCATTAAACTGAATCCTAACGAGATACGCGACAAATATCAGCGGTCGCTTAAATCGTTTGAGAGTGAGTTGCGCGAAAAATGCGCCCAGTATAACATTGAGTTTATGAATGTCGATATAGCTCAGCCGTTTGATGTTGTGCTGACAGAGTTTCTTATCAAACGGCAGAAAATCAATTGATAGTCAAGTGGGGTTGTGGTCAGCCCTGTTTTTTCTCCAATACAAGATAGGTGTAGCTGAAATCGGTTTTCGGGTCATCGGTTATGTCGGTGCGTTCCGTTTCAGTCCATTGCGAATAGTCTATTTCGGGGAAGAAAGTATCGGCTTCAAATTTGCGGTGGATGAGTGTGAGGTATAGTTTGGTGGCGAAAGGCAGCATTTGCTTGTAGATACTTGCGCCGCCCATTACGAACGACTCGTCATTATCGGGGAGAAGGCTCATAGCCTCTTCAACAGAGTGGGCCAATGTGGCGCCTTCAAACTCATTACCGCTGCGGCTTGTAATCACAATGTTTGTGCGCTCAGGAAGCGGGCGCTTTGGCAGCGACATCCAAGTGTTGCTGCCCATAACAACAGTATGTCCGGTGGTTATGGCCTTGAACCGTTTCAAATCGGCAGGGATATATGCCAACAGATTGTTTTTTAGACCAATGGCGTTGCACTCGTCAATGGCGACAATTATCGATAATGGTTTTTGCGTTGTCATTGAAGTTTGATTTTTGCAAAGCTAAAAAAAAGCCGGCACCAAACGGCACCGGCCTTTGCATTATATCGCGGCAAGCGGATTAGAATGCCTTGATAATTCCCATAAAGTCTTCGCATTTCAGCGATGCGCCACCAATCAGGCCGCCGTCGATGTCAGGTTTTGCGAACAGCTCGGGAGCGTTCGAAGCCTTGCAAGAGCCACCGTAAAGGATTGATGTGTTCTCGGCTACTTCCTTGCCGTATTTTGCGGCAATCACCGAGCGGATGTAAGCGTGAATCTCTTCAGCCTGGTCCGAAGTGGCGGTTTTGCCAGTGCCGATAGCCCAGATTGGCTCGTAGGCGATGATGATTTTCGAGAAATCCTCAGCCGAAAGGTTGAATACTGAACCCTCGAGTTCAGCTTTCACAACCTCGTTCTGTTTGTTGGCTTCGCGCTCGGCAAGGCTTTCGCCGATGCAGAAGATAACCTTCAAACCGTTGGCCAGAGCCAGCTGCACTTTCTCTTTCAGAATTTCGTAAGTCTCTTTGTAGTACTCGCGACGCTCAGAGTGGCCCAGGATAACGTACTCTGCGCCAGTCGATTTAACCATTTCGGCCGAAACCTCGCCAGTGAAGGCGCCTTTTTCCTTGTCGGCGCAGTTTTCGGCGCCCAGAC
>JAFZWI010000006.1 GCA_017617355.1 Salinivirgaceae bacterium
CTTCTCGCACTTCCGCTTTTAATTAGAAGAATACAATGGCAAGAGATCTTAAATACACTCGTAACTTCGGCATCATGGCTCACATCGATGCCGGCAAGACAACCACTTCAGAACGAATTCTATTCTATACGGGTATAACCCACCGCATTGGTGAGGTGCACGATGGTGCAGCTACCATGGACTGGATGGTTCAGGAGCAGGAGCGCGGTATCACCATTACATCGGCTGCCACCACATGCTTCTGGAAATACAACGGCAACGAATACAAATACAACCTTATCGACACTCCGGGACACGTTGACTTCACAGTTGAGGTTGAACGTTGTCTTCGCGTATTGGACGGCGCTGTTGCCGTTTACTGCGCAGTGGGCGGTGTTGAGCCACAGTCAGAAACTGTATGGCGTCAGGCCAACAAATATCACGTTCCGCGTATCGCGTTCGTCAACAAGATGGACCGCATTGGTGCCGACTATTTCTCGGTTGTTAACCAGATTCGCGAGCGCTTGAACGCAAATGCCGTTACAATCCACATTCCAATCGGCTCTGAGGCTGATTTCCGCGGTTTGGTTGACCTTATCGAAATGAAGGCTATCGTTTGGATTGACGATGCGACAATGGGTACAACCTACAAATACATCGACATTCCGGAGGATTTGGTTGAAACAGCAAACGAATATCGTGCAAAACTGATTGAGTCAGTTGCCGAACTTGACGACACTCTGCTTGAGCGCTTCTTCGAAGACCCCGATTCAATAACAGTTGATGAGATTAAGAGTGTAATCCGCCGCGCTACAATCGAGCAGATGATTGTTCCTGTTTTGTGCGGTTCTGCTTTCAAAAATAAAGGTATCCAACGTTTGTTGGACGCTGTGGCAGCCTTCTTGCCAAGCCCTGTTGACGTACCGGCCGTTGTCGGAACCAATCCGGCTAACGACGCTGAGGAAGACAGAAAAGTTGACGCCAAAGAGCCGTTCTGCGGTTTGGCATTCAAGATAGCAACCGACCCCTATGTAGGCCGTTTGTGCTTTATCCGCGTTTATAGCGGTGTGCTCAGCGCAGGCGACACTGTGCTGAATATGCGCACTGGCAAGAAAGAGCGTATCTCGCGTCTGTTCCAGATGCACTCGAACCACCAGAACCCGATGGAGAAGATTGAGGCTGGTGATATTTGCGCAGGTATCGGTTTCAAAGACATCCGCACAGGTGACACATTGTGCGCTGAGAGTGCCCCGATTGTACTCGAGAGCATGACATTCCCGAAGCCGGTTATCAGCATCGCTATCGAGCCTAAGACTCAAGGCGATATGGAGAAACTTGACGCAGCTTTGATTAAGTTGGCAGAAGAAGACCCAACCTTTACTTTGAAGACCGACCAGGATTCGGGTCAGATAGTAATCAGCGGTATGGGCGAGCTGCACTTGGACATCCTTATCGACCGTCTGAAACGCGAATTTAAAGTTGAAGTTAACCAGGGTGCACCCCAGGTTGCATATAAAGAGGCTATCACAACAACGGTTGACCACCGTGAGGTGTTCAAGAAACAAACCGGTGGCCGTGGTAAGTTTGCCGATATTATTGTCAAAGTATCTCCTGCTGAGGAAGGCAAAGAGGGCTTGACGTTTATCGATTCAATCAAGGGTGGCCACATTCCGGCAGAGTATATTCCGTCGGTTGAGAAAGGCTTCAAAGAGGCTATGAAGAATGGTCCGTTGGCCGGCTTCCCGGTTGACAGCCTTCAGGTTGAATTGGTTGATGGTTCGTTCCACCCGGTTGACTCTGACCAGCTTTCATTCGAGATTGCAGGTCGTCAGGCATTCCGCGAGGCTTGCGCTAAAGCAAAACCGATTCTGCTTGAGCCAATCATGCACGTTGAGGTTGTAACTCCTGAGGATTACATGGGCGATGTTATTGGTGACCTTAACAAACGCCGTGGTCAGGTAGAGGGTATGGAAAGCCGCTCGACAGGTGACCGCGTAATCAAAGCCAACGTTCCGTTGTCGGAGATGTTCGGTTATGTAACCGTTCTGCGTACAATCACATCGGGTCGCGCAACATCGAGCATGGAGTTCTCGCATTATGCCGAGACACCGAAAAATGTGGCAACTGAGGTGTTAGAGAAGATTAAAGGAAAATAACTTTCTTATATATTAACTTAATATGAGCCAGAAAATCAGAATTAAATTAAAGTCTTACGATCACAACTTGGTCGACAAGTCGGCTGAGAAGATTGTGAAGACAGTAAAGACAACCGGCGCAGTTGTAAGTGGACCTATTCCACTTCCTACACATCGCCGTGTGTTTACAGTATTACGCTCAACTTTCGTGAACAAAAAATCACGCGAACAGTTTGAGTTGTCTTCTTACAAAAGGCTATTGGACATCTACAGCTCGACAGCTAAGACCATTGACGCCTTGATGAAACTTGAACTCCCCAGCGGTGTTGAAGTAGAGATTAAAGTATGACATTTTATATTAAATAAAAATGGCTGGATTAATAGGTAAAAAAATTGGAATGACATCGATTTTCAGTGCCGAGGGAAAAAATATTCCATGCACTGTTATCGAAGCAGGACCTTGTGTTGTTACACAAGTGAAAACCGTTGAGAAAGACGGTTACAGCGCATTACAGCTTGGCTATGACGACAGAAGCGAGAAGAACTTCTCGAAAGCTGAGTTGGGACACTTCAAGAAAGCCAATACTGCTCCAAAAGCAAAAGTGGCTGAATTTTTGGACTTCGATGGTGATTACAAATTGGGTGACACCATTTCGGTTGACATTTTTAACGATGAGGCTTGGGTTGACGTAACCGGAATCTCGAAAGGTAAAGGATTCCAGGGCGTTGTCCGCCGTCACAACTTCAACGGCGTGAACGACGCAACACATGGTCAGCACAACCGCAGCCGCCATCCGGGTTCATTAGGCGCTTCATCGTATCCATCGCGAGTTATGCCGGGTATGCGCATGGCCGGTCGTATGGGTGGCGATCAAGTAAAAGTTCTCAGCCTTCGGATTGTGAAAATCATCCCTGAGAACAACTTAATTTTAGTTAAAGGATCTGTACCAGGTCACAAAGGTTCATACTTAATAATTGAGAAATAATGGAATTGAAAGTTTTAAATCAAGAAGGAAAAGAAACTGGCAAAAACGTTAAGTTAAACGATTCCATCTACGGTATCGAGCCTAATGATCACGCAATCTATCTTGACGTTAAGCAATACTTGGCAAACCAACGCCAGGGCACACATAAATCGAAACAGCGCAACGAGGTATCGGGAAGTACCCGTAAGTTGAAAAAACAGAAAGGTACTGGCGGTGCACGCTGCGGAAGCATCAAAGCTCCAGTTTTTGTAGGCGGCGGCCGCGTATTCGGCCCACAGCCACGCGATTATTCGTTCAAATTGAACAAGAAGCTGAAACAGTTGGCGCGTAAGTCAGCTTTGGCTTACAAGGCACAGGCAAACGAGATTATCGTTGTCGACAACATCGCAATCAACGAGCCAAAGACAAAGGCTTATGCGGCAATTCTTGACAACCTGAAAATCAACGGCAAAAAATCATTGTTGGTGTTAGGGGAATCTAATAAAAACATATATTTGTCGGCTCGAAATTTGGAAGGTGTGGAAGTTGTAACTGCTGACCTTTTAAATACTTATCAAATAATGAATGCTTCATCGCTTGTGATTACAGAAAACTCATTGGAGATAATTGAAAACTTATTGGGATAATAGGAGGGAAAAACTATGAGTATTATAATAAAACCAATCATAAGCGAGAAGATGACAGCCCAGTCAGAGAAACTGAACCGTTATGGTTTCATTGTCGACAAAAGGGCTGACAAATTGCAGATTCGCAAAGAGGTAGAAGATTTGTACGGCGTAAAGGTTGAGGCTGTCAACACAATCAGATATGCAGGCAAGCGCAAATCGCGTTACACCAAGGCAGGATTTGTTGAGGGTCGCACCAATGCTTACAAGAAGGCCATTGTTACATTGAAAGATGGCCAGACAATAGATTTTTATAGCAATATTTAGTATTAATTATAGATAATGGCCGCGAAAAAACTAAAACCCGTTACACCGGGTCAGCGAGGCAAGGTGGTTAGCAACTTTGAGACAGTAACCACCACAACACCTGAAAAATCATTGTTGAGTCCATTAAGGAAGTCCGGAGGCCGTAACAACGACGGACGTCTAACAATGAGATATATAGGTGGTGGACACAAACAACGCTATCGTATTATCGACTTTAAACGCGATAAAGATGGCGTAGCAGGAACAGTTAAATCGATAGAGTACGATCCAAATCGTAGCGCTCGTATCGCTTTAGTTGTTTATGCCGATGGAGAGAAAAGATACATTCTGGCGCCAAACGGCTTGACCGTAGGCCAGGTTGTGATGTCAGGCAAGGGCGTTGCGCCCGAGGTTGGCAACGCATTGTATCTTTCAGAGATTCCACTCGGTACTATCATTCACAACATCGAACTTCGTCCTAACGCAGGTGGCAGCATGGCACGCAGCGCCGGAACGTTTGCGCAGCTTACATCTCGTGAAGGCAAGTACGCAATTGTGAAATTACCTTCGGGAGAAATCCGTATGGTATTGGTAACATGCAAAGCAACTATTGGAGTTGTCGGCAATTCAGATCATGCTTTGGAAGTGTCGGGAAAAGCCGGACGTTCTCGTTGGCTGGGTCGCAGACCGCGTAACCGTGGTGTTGTCATGAACCCTGTCGATCACCCGATGGGTGGTGGTGAAGGACGTGCTTCAGGTGGACACCCGCGTTCACGTAACGGTATGCCAGCTAAGGGATACAAGACTCGTCGTCCGAAAAAGCTGTCGAATAAAATGATTGTTGAACGTAGAAAAAGTAAAGCATAAATTATGAGTCGTTCGTTAAAAAAAGGGCCGTACATTTATTACAAGCTCGATGCTAAAGTGGCTGCAATGAATGAGTCAGGTAAGAAAGACGTTATCAAAACCTGGTCGAGGGCCTCAATGATTTCTCCAGACTTTGTTGGGCATACCTTTGCCGTTCATAACGGAAACCGCTTTATACCAGTTTATGTAACTGAGAACATGGTAGGTCATAAATTGGGTGAATTCGCCCCAACCCGTCAGTTCAGAGGTCATGGAGGAAAGAAGAAATAATAATGTAAATCGGAACTAACAATGGGTGCAAGAAAAAGAAATAGAGCAAATCAGTTGAAGGAGGAAAGGAAAAACATAAGTTTCGCAAAACTTAATGATTGCCCGACATCTCCTCGTAAGATGCGTTTGATTGCCGATATGGTTCGTGGCGTTGAAGTCAACAAAGCATTAAGCATTCTACGCTATTGTCCTAAAGAGGCCTCAGCCAAAGTTGAAAAACTGTTATTGTCTGCTATCGCAAACTGGCAGCAGAAAAACGATGGTGCAAGAATTGAAGACTCGAATCTGTATGTGAAAGAGATTTCAGTGGATTCGGCTCGTCAGTTGAAACGTCTTCGTCCGGCTCCGCAAGGACGCGGATATCGTATCAGAAAACGTTCTAACCACGTTACAGTTGTTGTTGATAGCAAGAGTCAAACAAACGAAAAAAGTGAATAAATGGGACAGAAATGTAATCCGATAGGTAACAGATTGGGTGTCATCAAAGGATGGGATTCCAATTGGTTTGGAGGCAAGAAATATTCAGAGAAAATTCTTGAGGACAGTAAAATTCGTGAGTATCTTCAAGCTCGTCTAGCAAAAGCTGGTGTGTCTAAGATTATCATCGAGCGCACACTCAAGCTTATCACAATAACTATCAACACCGCTCGTCCGGGTCTTATCATAGGCAAGGGCGGCCAGGAGGTTGACAAGTTGAAGGAAGAGCTGAAGAAAATAACCAAAAAGGAAGTGCAGATAAATATCTTTGAGATAAAGAGACCGGAACTCGATGCATTCCTTGTAGGTAACAATATCGCCCGTCAGCTGGAGGGCCGCGTGTCTTACCGCCGCGCTGTTAAAATGGGCATAGCGTCAACAATGCGCATGGGTGCCGAGGGCATCAAAGTTCAAGTGTCGGGACGTCTGGGTGGCGCTGAAATGGCACGGTCTGAGATATTCAAGGAGGGCCGTATTCCATTGCACACACTGAGAGCCGATATCGACTATGCACAAGTTGAGGCATTGACTAAAGTTGGTTTGATTGGTATTAAAGTTTGGATTTGCAAGGGCGAAGTTTATGGCAAACGCGACCTTTCTCCCAACATCGGTGCCGCACAACCACAGAAGAAGGGACTTAAAAAACGTCAGAAGTAATCTAAAAATCAGTTAGAGATGTTACAGCCAAAGAAAACTAAATACAGAAGAGTACAAAAAGGCCGCGCGAAAGGCAACGCCCACCGTGGTCACGAATTGGCTTTCGGATCTTTTGGTATCAAGGCTTTAGAGAATTGCTGGATTACTGGAAGACAAATCGAGGCAGCACGTCAGGCTGTTACTCGTTATATGAAACGTGAAGGACAAATTTGGATCAGGATTTTCCCTGACAAAGTAATAACAAAGAAACCTGCCGATGTGCGTATGGGTAAAGGTAAAGGTGATCCTGAAGCTTTTGCCGCTGTAGTAACTCCGGGTCGTATTATTATTGAGGCAGAGGGTGTTCCATTCGAAATTGCCAAAGAGGCATTACGTCTGGGCGCACAGAAATTGCCAATCAAGACCAAATTCATCGTCCGTAACGACTATGTTGAATCTTCATCAATTTAATGAGTATGAAAGCTTCAGAAGTTAGAGAGTTATCGACCTTGGAAATCCAAGAGCAGATTGAGAACAATGAAAAGATCCTGACCAAGATGCGTTTGAACCATGCAGTGTCGCCGCTTGACAACACCAATAAAATAGGTGAGACAAAGAGAGACATCGCACGTCTGAAAACGGAACTGAGAGCCAGAGAGATTAACCAAAAAAAATAATTTCGACAGATGGAAACTACAAGAAATCTGAGAAAGGAACGTATAGGTATTGTGGTTAGCAACAAAATGGACAAAACCATAACAGTTGCCGTTAAACGCAAAGTTAAACACCCACTCTACGGAAAATTCGTGAATAAGACTACCAAGTTGCACGCTCAGGACGAAAAGAACGAGTGCAATATAGGTGATACTGTTAAGATTATGGAAACCAGACCTTTGAGCAAAACAAAGAACTGGCGTTTAGTTGAAATCATTGAAAAAGCTAAGTAGTCATGATACAATCCGAAACTAGATTAAGCGTAGCCGACAACAGCGGTGCAAAAACTGTTCTTTGTATCAATGTTTTGGGCGGTTCAAAAAAGCGTTATGCTTCGATAGGTGATACTATAGTAGTAGCCGTGAAGACAGCTCTTCCTAGCGGAGATGTAAAAAAAGGTGCTGTGAGCAAGGCCGTGGTTGTACGCACAACCAAGGAAATCCGTCGCAGCGATGGCTCTTACATTCGCTTTGATGACAACGCATGTGTGTTACTTAATAATGCAGGTGAAATTAGAGGAACCCGTATTTTCGGCCCCGTAGCTCGCGAGCTGCGTGACAATTACATGAAGATTGTTTCTCTTGCACCAGAAGTATTGTAATTAAATGATAACAAAAATGGCAACAAAATTGCATATCAAAAAAGGAGATACCGTTGTTGTTATCGCTGGTGAGTCTAAAGGACAGCGAGGCAAAGTCCTTAGCGTGCAAGTTGAGAAACAACGTGCTATCGTTGAAGGTGTCAACTTGGTGTCGAAACATACCAAGCCGAACGCTAAGAATACCCAAGGCGGTATTGTAAAACAAGAAGCCCCTATTCATATTTCGAATCTGATGATGGTAGAGCCCGCAACAGGCAATCCAACCCGTATCGGAAGAAGAAAGAATGAAGAAGGCAAATTAGTAAGATATTCTAAAAAATCAGGGGAGGAAATCAAATAATGGAATACGTACCAGAATTACGCAAGAAGTATAAAGAAGTTATTATTCCTGCTTTGACTAAGGAATTTAACTACAAGACCCCCATGCAGGTTCCAAAACTTGAGAAGATTGTCATCAATCGCGGTGTTGGAAAGGCTATTGCGGACAAGAAGATAATTGACACTGCCGCAGAGGAAGTGGCAGCCATAACCGGACAGAAGCCGCTTAAGACTTTGTCGCGCATGGATATCTCGAACTTCAAGTTGAGAAAGAAAATGCCGATTGGCGTGAAAGTGACCTTGAGAAAAGACCGCATGTACGAGTTTTTAGAGCGCCTGATAGTAGTGGCATTACCTCGCATCCGCGATTTCAAGGGTGTAAACAGCAAACTTGATGGCAGAGGAAATTATACACTCGGTGTTACAGAGCAAATCATCTTCCCGGAGATTGATATCGACAAAATCACGACTATGCTGGGTATGGATATCACTTTTGTGACCACAGCAAAAACCGATGAGGAGGGATACGCTCTTTTGAGAGAATTCGGAATACCATTTAAAAATCTTAAAAAGAATTAATCAATGGCAAAAGAATCAATGAAAGCCCGTGAGGTTAAAAGGGCTAAATTAGTTCAGAAATATGCTGCGAAACGTGAGAAACTTATCGCAGAAGGTGATTATGTCGCTCTTCAGAAACTGCCGAAGAACGCTTCGCCGGTTCGTATGCATAACAGATGCTCTCTCACCGGAAGACCAAAAGGTTATATCCGTCAGTTCGGCATCAGCCGTATCCAGTTCCGCGAGATGGCACTTAAAGGATTAATCCCGGGTGTTAAAAAAGCAAGTTGGTAACCTTAAAGATTTAGAAAAATGACAGATCCAATAGCAGATTTCCTTACACGCATAAGGAATGCTCAAATGGCGAGAAGCAGAGTTGTAGAGATACCTTCGTCAAACATTAAGAAAGGTATAACCAAAATTCTTTTCGAAAACGGTTACATCCTGAACTACAAGTTTGATGACGAGAAAGACAACGGTGTCATCAAAATCGCCTTGAAATACAACCTGCAGACAAAAGAGCCGGTTATCAAAAAGTTGGAAAGAGCAAGCCGTCCGGGTTTGAGAAAATACACTGATGTTGAGAACATGCCGCGCGTCTTGAACGGACTCGGAATAGCAATCTTGTCGACATCGCAGGGTATTCTTTCGGACAAAGAGGCCAAAGCCAAGAATGTAGGCGGCGAAGTATTGTGTTACATTTATTAATAGAATCATAACATGTCACGTATTGGAAAATTACCTGTAGCTATACCCGCTGGCGTAACAGTCACTGTTGACGGCGACAATGTGGTAGTAGTAAAAGGGCCCAAAGGAACATTGACACAGAAAGTCAATCCTGACATCAAAGTTATTGTTGAGCCGACAGTTGTGAAACTGGAGCGTCCTGATGACGAGATAGCTCACAAATCAATGCACGGTTTGTACCGCGCTTTGATTCACAACATGGTTGTAGGAGTTTCTGAAGGGTTCAAGTTAGAGATGGAGTTTGTAGGCGTCGGTTATCGCGCCGAGTCTAACGGACAGATGCTTGAGATGAGCCTGGGCTTCTCTCACAGCATTATGTTTGAGTTGCCGCCGGAAATCAAAGTGGAGGCAAAAACTGATAAACGCAGCAATCCGATGCTGAAACTTGAGAGTTGCGACAAGCAGCTTATAGGTCAAGTGGCAGCCAAGATACGCTCATTCCGCATGCCAGAACCTTACAAGGGCAAGGGTATCAAGTTTATCGGTGAACAGATTCGCAGAAAAGCAGGCAAGTCTGCTGGTAAGTAATTTTTAAACTGAAGAATTATGGCATCGTTTAAATTAGAAAGACGCAATAAAATCAAGGCTAGCATTCGCACAAGAGTGTCTGGCACAGCAGAAAAACCTCGCATGAGTGTGTTCCGCAGCAACAAGCAGATATCTGTTCAGCTTATTGATGATGTTAAAGGTGTGACTCTTGCATCGGCTACCTCGATGGTTAAAGGCATCGCCGAGTTAAAGGAGACTAAAACCCAGAAAGCAGAAAAGGTGGGCGAACAAATTGCTAAAGCAGCCTTGGAGAAGGGAATCAGCCAGGTCGTATTTGACAGAAATGGCTTTTTGTATCATGGCAGAATTAAAGCCTTGGCTGAAGCTGCCCGTAAAGGTGGACTTAAATTTTAGAAGATTATGTCAAACGCAAGAAGAATAAAAACAACGGATCTGGAACTGAAAGATCGCTTGGTGGCAATTAACCGTGTTACCAAGGTAACCAAGGGTGGCCGCACCTTCACATTCTCGGCAATTGTTGTTGTCGGAAACGAAGACGGAGTTGTAGGTTACGGACTTGGTAAAGCCAACGAGGTGACAACGGCAATAAGCAAAGGCGTTGAGGATGCAAAGAAGAACCTTATCAAGGTTCCGGTTATCAACGGTACACTTCCTCACGACCAATTTGCAGTTTTCGGCGGCGCTAAAGTTTACATCTCGCCCGCATCGCACGGTACTGGTGTAAAAGCCGGTGGTGCCATGCGCGCAGTGCTTGAGAGCGTTGGTGTAAAAGACTGCCTTGCTAAGTCAAAAGGCTCGTCGAACCCGCACAACGTGGTTAAAGCCACAATGGAGGCTTTGGCTCAGATGAGAGACGCCAAAGAAGTGGCCTTTGAGCGTGGTATATCAATGGAAAAAGTATTTAAAGGTTAATAGTCATGGCTAAATATCGCATAAAACAAATAAGGAGCAAGATTGGCAGCAACAAGCGTCAGGTTGCGACATTGGAAGCTTTGGGTTTACGCAAACTCAATCAGGTAGTTGAGCATGATGCAAAACCCGAGATACTTGGAATGATAAATGCAGTTAAACATTTGGTTTCTTTTGAAGAAATTAAGTAACAAGAAATTATTATGGATTTAAGCAATTTAAAGCCGGCTGCCGGCTCAGTTAAATCTTCGAAAAGAATAGGCCGCGGTGCCGGTTCCGGTAAAGGCGGAACGTCAACTCGTGGTCATAAGGGAGCAAAATCACGCTCAGGATACTCGAAGAAAGTAGGTTTCGAAGGTGGACAAATGCCATTGCAGAGACGTCTGCCAAAATTTGGTTTCAAGAATATCAACCGTCAGGAGTTCAAGGCTGTCAATGTAGGCGATTTGCAGAAATTGGCAGAGTCAAAGAACATCACTAAGATTGACTTTGATATCTTGTTGGCCAATGGTTTGGTGTCTGCCAACGATAAAGTGAAGATATTGGGTAACGGCAAGCTGAGCCTCCAATTAGAGGTTGAGGCCCATGCATTCTCGAAATCCGCTATCGCTGCTATCGAAGGTCAGAATGGCAAAGTAATAACCTTGTAATTCCTATACTGATGAAGAGATTTATTGAAACCTTAAAGAATATTTGGAAAATTGACGATTTGCGTGATAGGATTGTGAACACATTGCTTCTTATCCTTGTGTATCGTCTGGGAACAATGGTGGTTCTGCCAGGAATCGACCCGACACAGCTTGCAGCTTTGAAAAATCAGACAGCAAGCGGAATATTGGGTCTTTTGGATATGTTCTCAGGAGGTGCGTTCTCAAACGCGTCAATATTTGCCTTGGGTATCATGCCTTACATCTCAGCTTCAATTGTTGTCCAATTGCTGGGAATGGCAGTTCCATATTTCCAGAGGTTGCAGCGTGAAGGAGAAAGCGGCCGCCGTAAGATTAACGAAATCACTAGAATTCTTACTGTCGGCATCTTGTTTTTGCAAGGCCCGGGTTATTTGGCCAATTTGCATTCACAGTTGCCGGAGTCGGCCTTCATCATCAAAGGTGCATATTTCACGGTGTCTTCAATGTTCATACTTACAGCAGGAACGATGTTTGTGATGTGGCTTGGAGAGAGAATCACCGACAGAGGTTTGGGCAACGGAATCTCTTTGATAATCATGATAGGTATTATTGCACGCCTCCCGTCAGCTCTTTGGGTTGAGTTCATCTCTCGTTTGAACGAGCAGGGTGGAGGTCTAGTGATGTTCTTGATTGAGATGATTGCACTGGGAGTTGTCATTCTGCTGACTATCCTGCTTGTGCAAGGAACCCGTAAGATTCCATTGCTGCAGGCAAAACGGATTGTCGGAAACAAACAATACGGAGGCGTTAGGCAGTACATCCCGTTGAAAGTCAACGCTGCAGGTGTTATGCCTATTATCTTCGCCCAGGCTATAATGTTCTTGCCGATAGTCCTTATAGGATTCTCAAACGCAGAGTCGGCAACAGGCATTGCAGCCGCATTGTCGAACCCGACAGGCTTCTGGTACAATTTGACAGTAGGATTGCTCATCATTCTTTTCACATATTTCTATACAGCCATTATCATCAACCCGACACAAATGGCCGATGATATGAAGAAGAATGGAGGCTTTATACCAGGAGTGAAGCCTGGTCGCAAAACAGTTGAATACCTTGATGCTGTAATGTCACGCATCACATTGCCGGGGTCAATATTCCTAGCTTTAGTGGCAATAATGCCGGCCTTTGCCATGATAGCTGGAGTACAGAGCAGTTTCGCCTATTTCTATGGTGGCACATCTCTGTTGATTATGGTAGGTGTAGTGCTTGACACCCTTCAGCAAATCGAAAGCCGTTTGTTGATGCGTCACTATGACGGATTGATGAAGAGCGGAAGAATCAAAGGTCGTTCAAACATTTAACAACAGCATTAACTGTGAATGCCGACAGAGATATGGATTGTGCGCACAATTTGTATTGAGCCGGGATTCAGGAGACGTCCGCAAGGAATTGTCGGTCAGTTAGTGGGAAAGAGGTAAACGCAGAGTCTGAAAAAGACATTTGAGTAACCAAAAAATTAATTTATGGCCAAGCAGGCTTCTATCGAGCAAGATGGTACTATCATTGAGGCATTGTCTAATGCAATGTTCCGTGTTGAACTTGAGAATGGGTTGGTTATCACTGCCCACATATCAGGCAAGATGAGGATGCATTACATAAAGATACTGCCGGGTGATAAAGTAAAAGTTGAGATGTCGCCTTACGATTTGACTAAGGGACGTATCGCATTCAGGTACAAATAAAAGGACTAAAAAGATGAAAGTAAGAGCATCAATCAAAAAGCGCAGCGCAGATTGCAAAATCGTGCGCCGGAAAGGACGTTTGTATGTGATTAACAAAAAAAATCCGAAATTCAAACAACGTCAAGGATAATTTAATAAATTTGCAACTCAAAAATTTTTAATGTAATTATGGCACGTCTTGTAGGTGTAGATTTACCAAAAAACAAAAGAGGAGAAATAGGCCTGACATACATTTTCGGTATCGGACGCAGCAGCGCAAGGACAATCCTTGACAAAGCCGAGATAAGCTACGACACCAAAGTGGGTGACTGGACAGATGCTGAAATCGCATCGTTGCGCAAAATCCTTGCAGATTACAAACTCGAGGGTGAATTGCGTTCAGAGGTACAATTGAATATTAAGCGACTGATGGATGTTGGCTGTTACAGAGGTGTCCGCCACCGTTTGGGTTTGCCCGTTCGCGGCCAGAACACACGTAACAACGCACGTACCCGCAAGGGAAAGAAGAAAACTGTCGCTAACAAAAAGAAAGCCACTAAATAATAGGTAATTAATTATGGCACAGAAGTCAAAAACTACAAAGAAAAGAGTCGTTAAGGTTGAGTCAACGGGCGAAGTTCACATACACTCTTCGTTCAACAATATCATTATTTCAATCACCAATAGCGATGGACAAGTGATATCGTGGTCGTCAGCAGGTAAGAACGGTTTCCGTGGTTCGAAAAAGAACACACCGTACGCCGCTCAAGTAGCTGCTGAGGATTGCGCTAAAGTTGCTTTCGACGCAGGCATGCGCAAAGCAAAAGTATATGTTAAAGGCCCGGGAACAGGCAGAGAGTCAGCTATTCGCACTATCCATAATCAGGGTATTGAAGTGACAGAGATTGTGGACGTTACTCCACTTCCTCATAATGGTTGCCGTCCTCCCAAAAGGCGTCGTGTTTAATTAGTCTAATTGAATAAATAGAAAACAAATGGCTAGATATATTGGACCAAAATCGAAAATCGCAAGAAAATTTGGTGAGCCTATCTATGGCCCAGATAAGTATTTGGACCGTAAGAATTTCCCTCCGGGTCAGCATGGTCTGAACAAGAAGAGAAACAAATCATCAGAGTATGGTACTCAGTTGGCTGAGAAGCAAAAAGTTAAATACACATATGGTGTGTTGGAGCGTCAGTTCGCAAACTTGTTTGCAAAAGCTCAGCGCAGCAAAGGTATCACAGGTGTTGTTCTGTTGCAATTACTTGAGTCGAGATTAGACAATGTGGTTTATCGTCTGGGCATAGCACCTACGAGAGCCGCAGCACGTCAATTGGTTTTGCACAAGCATATTGTGGTTGACGGCGAGGTTGTTAACATCCCGTCATATCTGGTAAAGGCAGGTCAGCTTGTAGGTGTGCGCGAAAAATCAAAATCGCTTGAGGTTATTACCGATTCGTTAGCCGGCACAAACCACAGCAAATACCCTTGGATTGAGTGGGATAATGCCGCTATGGCAGGCAAGTTCCTGAACGTTCCGGAAAGAAGCGACATTCCAGAGCACATTGAAGAACAATTGATTGTTGAACTTTACTCTAAGTAATATTTAATATGGCAATTTTAGCTTTTCAAAAGCCCGACAAAGTAATAATGCTGGAACAGAATGACCGTTTTGGTAAATTCGAGTTCCGCCCGCTTGAACCGGGATACGGACAAACAGTAGGTAACGCTCTGCGTCGCATATTGTTGTCGTCACTCGAAGGTTTTGCTATCACCACTATCAAAATTGCTGGGGTAGACCATGAATTTTCGACAATTCCCGGTGTGAAAGAGGATGTTACCGAGATAGTTCTGAACCTTAAACAAGTAAGGTTCAAACAGCAGATTGAGGATATCGACAATGAGAAAGTGTCGATTTCAGTTTCTGACCAGGAAACATTCACTGCAGGTGACATTGCCCGCTTCCTTAGCGGTTTTGAGGTCTTGAATCCTGAGTTGGTTATTTGCCGTCTTGACCCTTCGGTCAAACTGCAAATGGAGCTGACAGTGAACAAAGGCCGCGGCTATGTTCCTTCAGAGGAGAACATGCCGGTTGACGCACCGTTCGGCGTTATTGCCATAGATTCAATACATACTCCAATTGTTAATGTGAAGTATGCTGTTGAGAATTACCGTGTAGAACAAAAAACCGACTACGAAAAGTTGGTGTTGGAAATAAAAACAGATGGTTCAATCCTTCCGAAAGACGCATTGAACGAGGCCGCAAAAATCCTCATCCACCATTTCATGTTGTTCTCTGACGAAAAGATTACACTTGATTCGACTGAGAAATATCAGACTGAAGAGTTTGATGAGGAAATCCTTCACATGCGCCAATTGCTCAAAACAAAACTTATCGACATGGATTTGTCGGTTAGAGCGCTCAACTGCTTGAAAGCAGCCGATGTTGAGACTTTGGGTGATTTGTGCACATATAACAAAAACGATTTGTTGAAGTTCAGAAACTTCGGTAAGAAATCGTTGACAGAATTGGAGGATTTGTTGGATTCGATGAATCTTACTTTTGGAATGGATATGAGTAAGTATAAACTTGAGAAAGATTAATAGCGATGAGACACAATAAAGGTTTTAATCACTTAGGAAGACAAGCAGGGCACAGAGATGCAATGCTTTCCAATATGGCATCTTCATTAATATTGCATAAACGTATCTCCACAACTGTGGCAAAAGCAAAAGCTCTCAAAATGTATGTGGAGCCTTTGATTACAAAATCAAAAATCGACTCGACACACTCACGTCGTGTTGTATTCAGTTATCTTCAGAACAAGGAGAGCGTGGCAGAGCTTTTCCGTGATGTAGCCGCTAAAGTCGGCAATCGTCCGGGCGGTTATACTCGCATTCTTAAAACTGGCACACGTGTCGGCGATAGCGCTGAGATGTGCATCATAGAGCTGGTTGATTATAATGCAAATTATAGCCAGAGTTCAGGTGAGGCAACAAAGAAAACTTCGACACGCCGCCGTCGTTCTACAAAGAAGGCAGACTCAGCAGTAGTTGCTGACGCAGTTGAAGTTAAAGAAGAGCCGGTTGCAGAATCGAATGATTCGCAAGAAGCAAAAGCAGAATAGTCTATTATTATAATAGGTTACAGAAAGCAAGGCCGCTCATGCGGCCTTGTTTTTTTTTGCTAATCAATCAGATACACTTTTTTGTCATCTGACTTTGTGTTGTCATTTTTTTATCTACCTTTTATGCGAAATTTAAAGGGGGGTCTGATAAGCATTATTGTTCCGTCAGAATATTTGTCAGATGTTCAGTGTTTTATAAAAAAAGTGTTCACTTCCTTGTAAAAGGACAAAATCAATCATTATGAAGAGGATTATTCTAAATGTGCTTATCATGGGCGCTCTTACGGCAAATGCCCAGAATTTGCAACTGAACGACCGCGAATATTTTGAGCGGCAAGGTGTCAACGTGCTGGTTTTCAGTAATAGCTTTAACGGCGGATTCAATGACGAGAAGAACTCTGGCATCGAAATCATACATCATGGGGTGAGAACAATTCAGGGCGGCGCTGTCCGCTTGAACAAGACCCCTGAGCAGTGGGATTTGGTGCCGAAAATGACTAGCCGCAAGGTTGACCCAGCAAAGGGCACCATTGAGATAGCAATGCGGTACGACGATTATGACTTCGACAGCCGCGTGGTTGTGACAGCCAAGGGCAAGGCAGTTGAGATTGCCGTTTGGCTCGACAAACCTGTTCCCGAGGCATTGACTGACGCTGGTTTCAATCTTGAATTCCTGCCGTCGCAGTACTGGCTGAAAACATTTGTTATGGACGGACGGCTCAACCGTTTCCCACGCTATGCCACTAGTCAGACCGTAACGAGGCCGAATAGTGAGAAACCGCGACAGTTCAAGGGGTTCAAAACCTACGATGACCGCGGCACTGACCGTTTCGTTGACCCGAAACCACTTGAGACCGGACACAAAATCATTATGGC
>JAFZWI010000041.1 GCA_017617355.1 Salinivirgaceae bacterium
GTAGGCCTTTTTCTGCAACTGGGCTACATTCCCGCACCCGACACAATATATAATGGTGTGCTGAAATTCCCGCAAGGGCACTATGCTGTTTTCGACGGCCAAAATCTCACGCTTACGCGATATTGGAACCTGCCCGACTCGATTACAGACCAACCGTTGGCCGACTTCACCACGGTGAAAAACAGGCTTAAAGAGTTGATTGAGAGTTCGGTAAAATACCGATTAATGGCCGATGTGCCTTACGGAACGCTGTTGAGCGGCGGCATCGACAGTTCGCTTGTCACAGCCGTGGCGCGGCGCCTCTGCGGAACACGCACGAATACATTCTCAATCGGGTTCAAAGATAGCCGCCACGACGAGTCGCAATACTCGGAACAAGTTGCCCGACAATTAGATACGAATCAGCTCTTGATGATGATGACCGAGCAGGACGCTATGGAACGCGTGGCCGATATGTTCTATTTCTACGACGAGCCTTACGCCGATTCGTCGGCATTGCCAACAATGCTGGTGTCGCAGGTGGCGGCGCAGCACGTTAAAATGGTGCTGACAGGTGACGGCGGCGACGAACTGTTTATGGGCTACGGGATGTACCGCTGGGCTGACCGCCTCGCCAATCCGTTGCTGCAAGCCGCCCGGGGACCGATTGCCGCTGCATCGCGTTTGGGCAGCAGCCGCCTGCAACGAATCGGGAAAATGTTCGAATGGCGACGCTCTGACAACCTTCAGGCGCACATCTTCTCGCAAGAGCAATATCTGTTCTCGGCCGCTGAAACTGAACGGTTTACACTGACCGATATCTGCCCCGCCCCGAAATTCGATACTGCGCACGCGCTGTCAGCAGCTGAAAAGCAATCGGTGTTCGATATGCTCTACTATCTGCCTGACGACCTGCTTGTTAAGGTTGACCGGGCATCAATGCGGCACTCGCTCGAATCGCGCGTTCCGCTGCTCGACTACCGGATTGTGGAATTTGCTGTCAATATGCATAAATCACTGAAAATAAACAGTGGCGAAGCAAAATATCTGCTGAAGCAGGTTCTGTACGACTATCTGCCGCAAGAATTGTTCAACCGACCGAAATGGGGTTTCAGCGTGCCGCTTTGCAACTGGCTGCGCACTGACCTAAAATATTTGACCGACAAATATCTTGCCCGCGACGTGGTTGAGCAGGCGCAAATGGTCAAATATGCCGAAGTGGAACGACTATTAAAGCGTTTCTACGCGCAAAAGGTTGATTATCTGTATAATCGCGTTTGGGCGCTGATTTGCCTGCACCAATGGTGGGTGAACCGATTTAAGTAAGATTGGTACTGGGCGCGCGTCGCTATTCTTCTTTCCTTTGTTACCAACGCCTCAAAATCACCGTTAAAATTCCTTTTATCTGCCGTTTCTTGCGCTTTTTATGCGCTTTTCACAGCTTTTTTATGATGTTTTTGCGATTTTTTCTTGTTGAAAACATGTAAAAAATCATGTTTAATATTATAAAATTTCAGTTGATGAACTGTTTATATCTTGTTGAATAATAGTTGTTTAAATGTGAATATATTTCTTGCTCAATTATAAGTATCTGAAAATTAGAAAATTATTTTGCGAATGGCTTGCATTTTTATCCAAGGCACCATATATTCGTGTCGTTTTAAAATCAATTTTTATCATGCCATACAGAAGATTACCAAACACGGATAGTGCGCGTCTGCGTGCAATGCAAAAGGCCTTGACAAAATCGGAGAACATGCTGCCAATGGAGTTGCCCTACAGCGCGGTAACGCTGCAGGAGTTGAGGTATTTCCTCCCGGAGTTCAAGCAGGCCATAATGATGCAACGTGATGTTTTCGAGCGTCAGACTTCGAAAAACAAACAGCATCAGGAGTGCTTCCGTAAGGCGCGCCTTTATATCTCGCATTTTATTCAGGTTCTGAATTTTGCGATAGTGCGCGGCGAGATGAAACCTGATGTCCGTAAATATTTTAATCTGCCTGCCGACGAAACCAAACTGCCGCAGTTGAACACCGAGCGCGATGTTATTGAGTGGGGCAAGAAACTTATTGACGGCGAGCAGAAACGTCTTTCTGAAGGCATGACGCCTGTTATGAACCCCACAATCGCCCATGTAAAAGTGCATTATGAGAATTTTGTCAGACTCAACACTCAGCAGAAAGGGCTTCAGGAGTCGAATTCCAATGCTTTGGCCAAAATATCGGACTTGCGTGGAAAGGCCGACCGCATAATCCTGAATTTGTGGAACGAGATTGAGGAGCATTACAATAACGAGTCGCCAAGCGTTAAACGCGAAAAAGCCGCAGAGTATGGCGTGTCGTATGTCTGGAGAAAGAACGAAAAGGCTGAGGCTGAGGCCGAAAGATTGGAACTGAACCTGTTTTCGAATGTTGAATGACAGATTTGCGGCAGGAATAACACAGAAATCGTTTTGTTTTCGTGATAATATTTAGTTGGAGCAGGGACTCGCGTTCCTGCTTTTTTTGATTAATTTGCGTCGTCAGAAAAACTATCAGCAATGGATAACGAAAAAACAGTGGTGGTAAGCATCGGGCGGCAGTTTGGCTGCGGCGGGCGAGTTGTTGGGCAGCGTTTGGCCGAGGAACTTGGCTACGATTATTACGACAAACAGCTTCTTGTTCTGGCCGCCAAGGAGATAGGCTTTGAACCTGAGGTCTTCGAGGAGATTGACGAGCAGCCCAAGTCTCGCAATTTTTTCCAGTCGTTTGGCGAGTTTATGTCGGGGCTTAATCCTGCCGACAACTATATGTCTGATGACCGGCTTT
Organism: Salinivirgaceae bacterium; assembly: GCA_017617355.1. Taxonomy (GTDB): domain Bacteria; phylum Bacteroidota; class Bacteroidia; order Bacteroidales; family SZUA-534; genus RUG13583. The sequence continues at coordinate 2,787 of JAFZWI010000041.1, forward strand.
TCAAGGTGCAGAGCGATGTCATCCGTCAGTTGGCCGTTACGCGCAATTGCGTCATTGTCGGGCGTTGCTCCGATTATATTTTGCGCGACTATCCGAATTGCATCAGCGTTTTTCTGCATGCGCCAATCCAGGACCGCATCAAGCGCGTGTGCGCCCGTATGCCCATTGAGCAGAGCAAGGCTGAGGCTTTCATTGAGCGCAACGACCGCCGCCGGGCGTCATACTACAACTATTATTCGAACAAGGAGTGGGGCGTGGCGTCAACTTACGATATGTCACTCGATGTGTCGCGACTTGGTGTTGAGGAAACAGTTGCCGCCATTATCGATTTCGTGAACCGGATGAAAAAAAGAATGTAGTTGTTTGGAAATCAGTATATCGGGAAATTGCTGAATTCGCATTGCGATTAGCAGGTTCAATATTGATACTCTACACTGAACTTCTCGACCTCTCATCTTCAAAATAATTGTACCTTTGCGGCTCAATGGGCATTTTGATGAAGGAATACCTTAACAATATCATTTTCAAGACGATATCGCAGATTATCGGTGAACGCGACCAACAGGCGTTTGTCATTGGCGGTTTTGTCCGCGACAAGCTGCTTGGTCGTCCGTCGAAAGACATTGATGTTGTTACCATTGGCAGTGGGATAGAACTTGCCACCGAAACGGCTTCGAGGTTGATGAAGAATCCGAAAGTGACAACCTACCGCAATTTTGGCACGGCAATGTTCCGATATCGTGGTGTGGATGTGGAGTTTGTGGGTGCGCGCCGCGAGTCGTACAACCGCAACTCGCGCAAGCCTGTTGTCGAGAATGGTACGCTTGAGGATGACCAACGCCGTCGCGACTTCACTATCAACGCCTTAGCTATTGATTTGCATCCCGACCGTTTCGGTCAGCTTGTCGACCCGTTCGACGGCCTCAGCGATTTGCGCAACGGCATTATCCGTACGCCGCTCGAACCAGATACCACTTATTCTGACGACCCGCTGCGCATGCTGCGTGCCATTCGATTCGCCAATCAGCTTGATTTCCGTATAATAGATGAGTCGCTGGAGGCTATTACCCGTAACAAGGAGCGTATCCGCATAATATCAATGGAGCGGGTTTCGGAGGAATTGAACAAAATAATGCTGACGGACAAACCTTCAATCGGTATCAAATTATTGCAAAAGACTGGTTTACTTGAGATTGTCTTTCCGCAGCTCGAAGCCTTGAAAGGTGTAGATGTGGTTGACGGTTGCAAGCACAAGGATAATTTCTATCACACAATGGAAGTGCTTGACAATGTGTGCCGTAACTCAGACAATTTATGGTTGCGCTGGGCGGCTTTGTTGCACGACATCGGCAAACCGGCTACCAAGAAATATATAAAGGGAACGGGCTGGACATTCCACGGACACGAGTATATAGGCAGTAAAATGGTGCAGGGCGTGTTTAAAAATCTGAAGCTGCCAATGAACGAAAAAATGAAGTATGTTCAGAAAATGGTGGCTTTGCACATGCGCCCGATTGTCTTGGTTGAAGAAACTGTAACTGACAGCGCTGTGCGCCGTTTGCTCTTTGAAGCCGGCGACGACATCGATGACTTGATGCTTCTTTGTGATGCCGACATCACCTCGAAAAATCCAGAAAAAGTATCTCGCTACCTTGATAATTATCAGCTTGTAAGACGAAAACTTGTCGAAGTGGAGGAGAAGGACCGTGTGCGTAATTGGCAGCCGCCTATTTCTGGTGAGGTCATCATCGAGACATTTGCATTGCCGCCGTGCCCGGCCATTGGCAACATAAAAAGCGCCATTAAAGACGCTATTCTTGACGGGGTTATTGAAAACAATTATGAGGCGGCCTATCAGTTTATGTTGCAGAAAGGTAAAGAGTTAGGCCTGACTCCGAAGTCGTGATGTGCGGAGAAATTTAAGATGAATTCTAATCGTTGAATTCTAAATATTTGTCTTTCAGCTCCACGTAGCTTTTGGCAGAATTCTCAATTATTACGGATTTGGTAACGGCTTTCACTTTTTTGGCGGGAATACCGGCATAAATAAAACCAGATTCAAGCATTGCGCCGCTCAATATGAGCGCGTTAGCTGCCACAATGCAGCCCGACTCTACCTTGGCGTTATCTAAAACTGTGGCGCCCATACCAATAAGCACGTTGTCGCCGATTGTTGCACCATGCACAATGGCGTTGTGACCTATGGTTACATTGTCACCGATTTTGGTTTTTGAAATACCTGTGGAGCAGTGGATTACAGCGCCGTCTTGCACGTTTGTGTTATTGCCTATTGAAATGGCGCCCGCATCGCCTCGCAGCACGCAGTTGTACCAGAAGCTGCAGTTGTTGCCCGTTGTTACGTCGCCAATTATTGTCGCATTTTCAGCTACAAAGCAGCTTGTGCCTAGCTTTGGTGATAATCCGTTGAAAGACTTGATGATAGCCATTGCGTGGCGTCAAATGGCTATAAATTCGATTGGGCAGTTGATTATGTCGGTGAATTCCTGGCCTGTTTCAAGCATGTCCTCGTCTTCTTTCTTGTAGTACCATTCAAGTTTCACATTGAGTCCGTCTTTGAACAGACTGTTGATGTGCATAACCATATCCAGAATGTATTTTGCCGACGCCGAATTGAAATAGTCGTAGTTAATCTTGAAAACCAATGGGTTGTTGGCATGTTCGGCTTTCAGTTTGTCATTGATGCTTTGTTTAAGTTCTATAATCCAGTCGATTATCGGTCCGTAGAAATCAACAACATCTTCCGGTCGTGAGCAGCCCGAAATCTCGAAAATGTTTTTTGCCAAATTGAATGTGACAGCTGGCGATGTGGATGTGGCTTGAATGTTGATGCTTTTCATTGCGTTTTCTTTTTATTGTGTTGACAGTCAATGATTCTTATAGTCAAAGTCAGCAGCGAGCAGCGTTCGTCGACACTGACCGATTCGTATTTTATAGGCTGGTTTGAACTGCGCATTATTTTCAGCAGTCCAAGACCGGCACCACCTTTTTCCGATATGTGTGCTTGATGAATAGCCTCGTTGTAAACTTTTTTCACGCTTACGGAGTCAAGCTTGTTTATCTGGTCGAGGCGGTTGGTCATCTGTGGCAGTTTGTCGGCATCGATAAGGTTGCTAATTTTCAGCGTATAGCTGTTGTCGTGTTCAGTAAGTAGCAATTCTATTGCAGGATGCTGGTCGGGCAGCTTGTAATTGTGCCGGTATGCGTTTTCAAGACACTCCACCATTATCGAGAACAACCTTGTCTTGCACAACGGACTTATCGTGCTAAGAATGTTGTGGTTAAACAATGTCAGCAACTCTTCAATCTTGTCAAAGGTTATATCTCCTTTATATTCAATAATCACATTTTCCATCTTTTCTGATTACAGGGGTTATCGGTTTTAAAGATACCAACTTTATTCAAAATGAAAACATAAATGTGATTTTTTTGTTTAAAAAGCACGATGTGGCGGAAATGTTGCGGTTGTCCGTTAATTGTAGGCGCCTCTTTTAAGCATTACAATCTCTTTTTCAGTCAGGAAACGCCATTTGCCGCGTGGCAGGTTTTTCTTGGTCAGTCCGGCATAGTACACGCGGTCGAGTTTTTTCACTTTATAGCCGAGCGACTCGAACATGCGGCGCACAATGCGGTTGCGGCCTGAGTGGATAACAACGCCCACTTCACTTTTGTCGTCCGGATTGCAGTATTCAATCTCGTCGGCGTTTGCGGGGCCGTCGTCAAGCTCCACGCCGTTAAGCAGCTTTTCGATGTCGCCTGGTTCAACTTTTTTGTCGAGTGTAACTTGATAAATCTTCTGTTTGTTGTAGCGCGGGTGGCACAGATGTTCGGCCAAGTCGCCGTCGTTTGTCAGCAACAGAAGACCGGTTGTGGAGCGGTCGAGGCGGCCAACGGGGTATACCCGGTTACGGACTGATTCGCCCAGCAAGTCCATTACGGTCTTTTCTGCGTGTGGGTCATCGGTTGTCGTTATGTAGTCTTTCGGCTTGTTAAGCAGAATGTAAGTTTTTTTCTCCGGTACCAGCGGGGTGTTGTTGAATTTCACAACATCGCCATACTGCACTTTGGTGGCTAATTCGGTGACAACTTTTCCGTTTATGGTGATGACACCAGCTGTTATATATTGCTCGGCGTCGCGGCGGCTGCAAATGCCAGACTTTGCAATGTAACGGTTCAGACGAATGCCGTCGGTTTCCTCAAAACGTCCGAACGACTCTTCCTGTTTTTTGTTGTTGTGGAAGTTGCGGCTGTTGCCAGAATATGATTTTTGGTATTTTGGCTTGGAAGTGTTTGATTCTTCAAACTTGTTCTGTCTTGGTTTGTGGTTGTTTGAACCGTCAAACTTGTTGTATTTGGGCTTGTCGCCGCTCGACTCTTCAAATTTGTTGAATTTGCGTGGCTGTCCGTAGCTTTTGCGTCCGAACGATGTCTTGTTGCGGCTCCATTGCTCGTTTTGCTCCTCGCCGTCAGCTTTGTTATCGCGACGGTCTAATTTCTGACGCTGTCCTCTCGACTGTGTTTTTGAATCATTCGTTCGGAAGTGTTTTTCTTGGCGGTGGTCGCCGTAGCGTCCACTTCGTCCTTCTTGCTGATTCCCAGATGTAATTTGCATTTTAAAGTTGTCCCGTTAGTTAAATCCAGAATGTTAAAAATCGAACTGCAAATTTATAATAAATAGCAATGCTGTCCAACGGACAAAATGCGATTTGATTATCGCAAATGATTGTAATACAATTAGCGCAACCCGTATATATTTGCGGTAAAAATGAGGCTATGGATTTGTTTGATGTTATACTTCTGGCGTTTGCTCTTGCAATGGATTGTTTTGCCGTGTCGGTTACAACGGGCCTGATGACGTCGAAATATAGGTTTGGCAACGTGCTTGTCATGGCGTTGTATTTTGGCGGATTCCAAGGATTAATGCCGGTTTTTGGTTGGTTTGCAGGAACAGGGTTTGCGTTGGTCGCGTCAGCTTTCGACCATTGGATTGCCTTTGGCTTGCTGGCGGTGATAGGCATCAATATGATACGCGAGTCGCTGTCGGAAAGCGAATCGGAGGGTGCCGACATCACCAATCATAAGACACTGTTTGGTTTGGCGGTTGCAACCAGCATCGACGCATTGGTTGTGGGGGTGAATTTCGGCTTGACGGGAACACCTCTGGTTGTGCCGGCGTTAATCATAGCCGCAGTGTCGTTTGCCATGACAGTATGCGGCTTTTATCTTGGAAACAGATTCAAGCGTGCTTGCAAGTTCAATTTCGAACTTGTTGGAGGCGTGGTGCTTATCCTTATTGGTTTGAAAATCTTAATCGAGCATCTGTTTTTCCAATAGATAGACTATTTGCCCAATTCGGGCAACAACACATCGCTCCATTTTTCGAACTCGCCGCTTTGGTATTTCTTGAGTGCGGCCATTACTCTGGTTTCACTATTGAGCCAATCATACATCTTTTGCTCGTCATATAATTCTCTTTCAGACAAGGTGGCAAAGCGGCATACAGCTAAACTTATCTTTTGATATAGTACGGGTTTGTACTGACTATTCGGATTCACTTTTTTTAGGTGTTCAATAGCAGTGCTGTAATACTTTTTATTGTAGTAAGACAAAGATATGTTTGTAAGTGCGTTAACATTGCGCGGTGATAGTGCTAAAGCCTTGTTAAATAACTCTATAGCTTTGTCGTTGTTGCCCTCCATGTTATATGCTGTGCCGAGTGCGCACAATGTTATTATGTGGTATGGATGATGCTCAATGGCTTTTTCGAAATCTACAATTGATGCTGCGTTTTTCTTTAGCATTGATTCGGCAAATCCGCGGTAATATAACATTGGAACAGAAAAGTTGTTGAGTGAGTATTGTTGTTTGTCAAGATTGTGCGTGAGTTGCAATTCTAAATTCCAATTTTTACTATAGTGTGCAGCCAAAATACGCCGGGCTTTGTGCTCGCCGCTGTAAAAGGCAATTGATTGTTGAAGGCCTATAGCGCATATGATAACACAAATGCTCATTATGGCTATTGTGCTTTTTATGCCAGAAGGAGCTTTGTTGTCTGAACGGCAGTCTGTTTCCTTCAATTTCGGGTTGGCCAGTATGAGAGCGGCAATCGATAGGTAAACAAGGTTGTGCTCAATGCGTTCATGAGAGTAGTCGAGATTCATAATCAGCACCATTCCGACTAATGTTGATGTTGCGATAATATTTAACAAAGCAGTCTTACGGCCTTTGCTTTTCAGAATATTCCTAATACCTATATATATAGTGCCAAAGAAAAATATCAGGTAGCCAACAAGTCCCAAAATGCCCACTTCAGATGCGAACCAGAGAAAATCGTTGTGTGGACGCTGGAAAGTAAGAGCTCCTTCGCGCAGTTTCTCATTAAATTCATCGACACCGTATTTCGGAATCATTATCTGCCATTGTCCTGCGCCGGAACCGATAAACGGGTGCTCTTTTATCATTTGCACAGTTTTGCCCCAAATGATTGTACGCATCGCAATTGCCGTTTCGCCAGTATCGTTGCTACGGTAATGGTATTTTTCCGGATTGAAGGTAATCATGATGCGCTCTTTCAGCATTTGCTCGATTTTAGTTTCTGTCATACAAATGACGCAGACGCTTAAAGCTACCATTAACAAAGGAACCGCTGTCAGTGTGATTTTTAGTTTTAATGATGCAGGTATTCCTGTTTTTCGCGGCTGTATGACAAACACATATATGTATACCATGATGATTCCGAAAATAGAAGTCAGAAGTAACGCTGCATATACAGTACGTGATAACAAAAGCATTATAAGAACCAAACCACTTATTGCGAATAGTATAGATATTATTAGCCAAACTATTGAAATCCAGTTTTTTATCCGTATATTATAGATAATGCAGTAACCGGATAGGGGGATAGTAAGAAATAGTATAGATGCAAGTAGGTTTTTATTTGAGCATGTGGAAACAACATTCTCCATTTGTTGGTTCAAATAGTATGACAGAAACCCCTTTGCGTTATAGAAACTGCTGAAGTCAGTTTGGTATAATTGCACCAAGGCAATGCCAACAAAAATGCACCCCATCAGCACTATCGATTTTATTAAGGCGATACGGCCATTCGGTTTTGCCACAAGTAGCTGATAAACAAAGAAAAACCACGTGCAGAACATAAACTCTTTTGCTGTTCTGAAAATGGCCTCATGGTAGTTGACGGCATTGGCAAAACTCAGAAAGTGCATGAGCATGAAAAACGCCAATCCGCCGAAAATTATCTTCTCCGACCGCGAGAATGTGAATCTGAAGCCTTTTATTATAATGAAGACCAGCACTGCGGCAATTACAGGCAGAATGATAGCCAACGCAAGCTGCCTAGACAGAAGCGATGCGTCAAGTAATGCGTTGTCAGCCCATACGGCAGGCAGAATTAGGAAGAAAATCAGAACCGGTAGCCAAATGGCTATGTCGCGGAGTTTTGTCAGGAAGTTGAAATTCATTGCAGTGTAATTATAGTTCGACAAAGGTAGTTTCATTTGTCATTTGTCGAAATTTAAAAACGTTCGTCGGTGTTTTTTTTAAGTATAACTCTAAAAAAATGAAATTTGTGTCTTTTTTCTTTCGATTTAAATAATAAAGTTATTCTTTTGTCGAAAAGAAACGTTTATGCTTAAAAATTAATGAAAAGCACTTTTTTCTAACGTTTTAATCCGTATCTTTAACAACAATTTTTAAGGGGTTTAAATATGAAGAGGTTACTATCAATATTAATTGCAATCGTTAGCGTAGGGCTGAGCACCGTATCGGCTCAAGACGCTAAATACAAAGCTTTGTTTATTTACAATTTTACAAAGCAGATAGAGTGGCCGGCTTCAGAGAAGTCGGGCGATTTCGTGATATGTGTTGTCAATCACAACGAACTTTTCTCGCAACTGTCAACCACTGTGGCAGGAAAGAAAGTCGGCAGTCAAGATATCGTTGTCAAAAAGTTGAAATCGATTGATGAGGTTACCAAATGCCACATTCTGTTTTTGGCATCTAGCGTTAGCAACGCTTCGAATATGGAGAGTGTCATTAACAAACTTGGCGCATCGGCATCGTTGATTGTGACCGAAAGGCAAGGGGCTTTGAAGAATGGTTCGTGCATCAATTTCCTAATTCGCGACGACAAGCTCAAGTTTGAGATGAGCAGCGATGCTATTGCAAGCCGGAAATTGCAAGTGAGCTCGAGTCTGACAAACGTGGCGATTTCGAACTGACACATTATTGAGTACGCATAAGGCGGTGTTCGGGAAAAACGGGCACCGCTTTTTTTTTGCACGCTCAATGTCAGCATTAATATTTCATTGTCAGCCAATTCGTTCCGGTAATGTTGGCCGGTAGGTGAAAATTTTAAACATTGAGCCTATAAATAAGTGTCAAAAAAGGCTTCTACGTAAAAATAAAATTCTATTTTTGGGAATATTCAAAAACAAACGTAAAGGTGATGAAAGCACGATTGACAATATCCAATAAACTGCTCATAGGTTTTGGTTCGTTACTGTTGGTGGTGATAATAAATGGTTTGGTAACATACTCAACATCAAATGCTAACCGAAAACTTAATGAGGACATATTAAATATCTACAATCCTTCGATGACCAGTTTGCAAGAGTGTAAGGCCATGGTCAACAACTCGCAGATGCTTATCAAAAACTGGGTTTTCATTGAGGTTGTGTCCGACACTCCTGACAAGAAAAAACTGCAGAATATGCATGAGGTCCAGTTCCCGAAATTGCAGAATGAACTGTTGACAATATCAAAAAACTGGACAGAAGAAGAGCAGGCAATGCTTAATGTTATATTGACAGGCATCAACGATACACTTTTCCGCGACCATAAGGAGATTATGCACGCATTGCGCGAATTCTCTGATTATGAGGACTTGATGGTTGCTTGGGAGATTAAGCCGATGGTTGAGGACGGTGGCCAGGTAATTGATGAAACTAATCGTATTCTTGCTGAAATTGAGGAGCTTACCGAAATTATATCGAGCAAGACAGAGGACGCCAACATGGAAATGGCGGCTTCGTTTGCATGGTTCCAGAAATTTGTGGTCTATTCGGTTGTTGTGATAGCGATTGTTGTGTTGATAGTAAGCTTGATAACTACGCGCAGCATCGTTGTTCCAGTGTACAAACTGAAAGAGTTCCTGATTTCGATGACGAAAGGTATTCTGCCTAAAGAGAAACTTGTTACCAACAATGATGAGATTGGCGATATGGGTGATGCTTTGAACGGTTTCATCGAGTCGTTGAGGCGTACATCAGAATTTGCCGTCGAAATAGGAAATGGCAATTATAATGCAGATTATGAAGCTCTTGGTGAAGACGATATGCTTGGTAACGCATTGCTTGAGATGCGTAAGAACCTGCAGGCATCTGACGAGGCCAACAAAAAACGCCAGAAAGAGGATGAGATAAGGAACTGGACCACCAAAGGTCTTGCAGATTTTGGTGACATCTTGCGGCACAATTCCGAGAATATGGATGTTCTGTCGAGCAATGTTATGCGTAAGTTGGTTGATTATCTGGGGGTTAACCAGGGCGCCATATACATTTTGAACGAGCAGGACGAGGCAAATCCGTTCTTCGAAATGAAGAGTGCCGTCGCTTATAACCGCGAGAAATATCTTAAAACGAATTTCGGTGTGACAGAAGGTTTGGTTGGCCGTTGTGCATTTGAAAAACTGCCTGTCTATCTGAAAGAAATACCAGAGGAATATATCAAACTGACATCTGGACTTGGCGGTGCCGAGCCTAACTACTTGTTGCTTGTGCCGCTGGTTATCAATGAGAAAGTTATGGGTGTTGTCGAAGTTGCTTCGTTCAACGAAATTCCTCAGTATCAGATAGATTTTATGCAGACACTTGGCGAAAATATCGCATCAACCATATCGAGCGTAAGAATAAGCGAGCAGACCAACAAATTGTTGTCGGAGTCGAAGATGCGTGGCGAGGAGTTGTCATCGCAGGAAGAGGAGCTTCGTCAGAATATGGAGGAGTTGCAGGCCACTCAGGAAGAGGCCGTGCGGCGTGAAGGCGAGATGAGGTTGGCGACAGATGCCATAAATAACACTCTGGGCACACTCGACCTCGATTTGAATGGCAACATAATTGCAGTCAACGACATGATGCTATGCCTGTCGCATGTTGATGAGAGCGAGTTTGTGGGCAAACGTTTCGTCGATTTGTATGCCAACTCCGAGGCCGCCAAAGAGAAGTTTGAGGAAGTTTGGAATAAACTGATGATTGGTGAGAGCTGTGTGTATGAATATGTTACATACTTCCAGGATATAGAGATGTCCTTTATGCACTCGTTGACACCTTACGTCAATCCGTCGGGTGAGCTGGAGAAGGTGTTCGACCTTGTGGTCAACACTACAGGGCAGAAGGAGACAATGGCAAAGATTGCCGCTATGAGCGCGCAGTAAGCGATTGTAATATTCGCTCAGATTGTTCTCAATATTTTGATTTTCAGTCTGATGTTCGTCGTTGGTTACAATTTCGATATTCCCTGTTTCTATAAGAAATATTTGGGTTTTGAATGTCCGTGGTGCGGAAGCCAACGGGCAATGAAGCTGTTGCTCGAAGGCAATATAACCGAAAGCATCGTTATGTTTCCAGCCTTGATTCCGCTGATTTTGATGTTCGCTTTCCTTGGTTTGCATTTAATTTTCAAATTTCGTAACGGAAGTCGCATTTTACTGTCACTTTTTATTTTGAATGTCGTCATTATAGCAGTGAATTATATAATTAAAATCATTTGAACTATGGAAGAACATATTGAAATTGTGAACGGTGCCAAGGAGCAATTGCCAAATTCGAGTGCGGCACTGGTGATGGGAATTTTGAGTATAGTATGCATTTGCTGCGGTCCGATGGAACTCGTAGGCATTGTTCTTGGCATTTTGGCGATTGTGTTTGCCAAAAAAGCGAAAATGCTTTACGAAGAAAACCCCGAAAAATTTACAGAAACGTCGGCTAAAAACGCCAATGCCGCCCGCATCTGCGGTATTGTCGGAGTATGCCTGGCAGGTTTTTGGATGCTTTGCGCAATATCTTTCTGGATATTAATGATGTTGGGAATAATAGCAAGTACGGGATTGAATTTATAGATTAATCATAATATCCGAAGTCAAGGCACACAAAATCCAAATGTGTGCCTTTTTTGTTGCCATTTTTCTTTTCTATCCGACTATGTTTTCGCTAACATAATACTCTGTAAATTAACAAAGTACATTGGATTTTAAAAAAATCTCTGCCATAACGCAAAAAAATAAAACCTCTGCCACAATATGGCACAGGCTGCCGTTATGTTTGTAATGAATTTTAAATAGTACAACTATGGAAAGACATTGCAACGGAAAAGTAATCACAACGGCAATTGCGGAATTGTCACAATGTGAGGTGTTTGTGTTTGGCACTGATATGAATGGTAACCGAGTCGGGCGTGCAGAGCAATTGGCGCAGGCAAAGTTCGGGGCGGTACACGGACAAATCGGTCCGCAGTATGGGCCACAGGGACAATGCTACGCCATTCCCGTCGACGTCAACAATCTGCAGAAAATGCAACCACACGTCGATGAGTTTATCGATTATGTAAAAGAGCACCCCGACAACCGCTTTTTGATTACGCGATTGGGCTGCGGCAATGGTTTAATCGACTACAGAGACAACAAGATTGCACCATTGTTCGGCGAACTTTATCCGTTGCCCAACGTGATTGTCTCAAAAGAGTGGCGTACAATTCTGATGTTTAACCACCAATTACCCGACAGACCTGACGCGCCCGAAGTGGTTAACGAAGAGGTTCTTAAGGAATTGTGCCGGCAATACCGCTATCAGATAGGAGCCGGTTGCGCGGCTTTGCTACCCGACATTCGCGTCAGGTACGTGGCCGGTAAAGACAAATTTGGTTATACCTCGTTCGGCAACTTTTTCTTCTATGCCGGCAGTATGTATGTGTTCCCCAAAGATGCAGCGATACCCGAGGACAACAACGTTCCCGAGCCAACTATCGCCTACAGTACCAAGAAGATAGCCGACGGATTGCGATTGGTTGCGCCCGATGATTTTACCTTGAGGTCATATAAAACCGGCCGCATAAGGCATTTCACCAGAGACGAATATCGGAAAACGCTTGCAAATATGGAAGATACGAGCTTGTTGGAACTTCTCAACAAGCAGGATAATACCGATTTCGTGCGCCAGCTTGCCTACGAGGAGGCGAGGCACAGGGGCATTCCCGAAGACGCAATTGATGTTTCGGGAACATTGCAGAAGGCGTGGGACGAGTTGGAAAAGAAACGCGATGAAGACTACAGCGCAAGATGCTGTGTTATTGACTATTTCCACGACGAGTGTTGGAACCGCCAGACACCACGAAAGGTGATTTTCGCGGGTGTGCAGACGCCTTTCAAAGATGCAAATGGCGATTGGATATACACCGGCGATGTGATTCAATTGGAGGAGGATTTCAGTATGGAATATGCGGCCGTTGGCGCTATGTGCGATGAAAAAGGCAATGGGCATTATTGCTTTATTCTTGACAACCATTCCTGGCCATTGGCTGATTGCCAGCAGCATCACCAAATGACGCGTGTCGGCACAGTATTCTACCAATTGCAAGAGGACGATTTTCTGAAAGTCAATCAGCGCACAACGCGATTCAACGGTTGGAGAGATTCGAAAGAGGACACACAAAACAAGGTTTTAATGGCTAAATTTACGCCTAACTTTAAGCAAGATTTTTGGGAATATAAAATGCTTGATGTGTTAGGGGCTGAATTTGATTGGAGGGGATAATAATAAGTTTAATATTAAATAATTTAATGTTATGGCAACAGCAACAAGAACAGGAAGAATGGGGGAAACCGCAGTTTTGTTGAAATTAATGGAAATGGGATTTGACGCATTTAATTTGAACAACGAAATTCCCAACTTTAAAGGTGCTGATATAATGTGTTTCAATCCTAAAACCAAAAAAAGTGCAATGATTCAGGTAAAAGCGACTTTTGAAAAGAATCCTAATTTTTATACAGGTTTTTATTCTGATAGAACAGGCAAAATTCTTGACAAAAACCTGGAGGAATGTATAATTTGTCCTTGGGTATTTGTACAAATATTGGGTGATAACTGTGATAAGACTTACAATTATTATATCCTGACGCGAGAAGAAGTCATAAATCTCATTGACGACAGCAATAGTTGGTATTGGAAGGATGGTGGACCTCACAATAATGCAAAAAAAGACAAACAACAAGTTGGTTTACCTCTCGGTTGGATAACAGGACAGAATAAAATGAAGAATGATAGGAAACAATATCCGCGAAACATAAAAATTGCTAAACCCAAAAATGCGTGGAATAAAATCACCGAACTATTGGAATAATGTTCTACACCTATCACATAAAATGTCCGAAATGCGGTTTTGCATTTGATTGGCACGATGGGAAAGTTGGGGATAAAGTGTATCTGCACTGCGATGTTTGCGGAAAAGAATTGCTGCATCCCGAGGACACAGAATCGTTCATCCCAGATTATCCTACTTGCGAATGTGGTGGCAGTTTTTCGGTTGCGGAATATTGGGCGCCATTTGTCTGTCCGAATTGCGATTATGAGATAGAAAAGCAAGAGATTAGGGAAACGGTTGTGGTGGAAGAAACCAAGTAGAGACGTTGCGCGCAACGTCTTTACTACGTTTTAATCGGCTCGAATCAGCCCCAAATACCATTTTCCCGTGCGTTCCGTGGTAAAAAAACGCTGTGAAAATCAGTGTGGTTGCGCGTCATCAGTGCGATAATTTGTTTTTGTTGGACAACAACGCTTTTATGCTACATTTGCTAATTGTTTAAAACAAATAGCAATTCAAGGAAATGTTTGAAAATCTGTCAGATAAACTCGAACGCTCTTTCAAAATTCTGAAAGGCGAGGGCAAAATCACCGAAATAAATGTTGCCGAAACGCTGAAAGAGGTGCGCAAGGCCTTGCTCGA
>JAFZWI010000042.1 GCA_017617355.1 Salinivirgaceae bacterium
AAGCGCAATCTTCTGACCGCTTTTGAGTGGCAGAATGCCATCATTTTTGAGCAAAACCATCGACTCGTGAGCCATTTCGAGCGAGAGCGCACGGTGCGCGGGGCCTTCGAGAAGGGCGGTGTCGAGATTATCCCACGGTGTTATGCTGTCCATCTCGCCCAGGCGATAACGCTCTGTCAGGACGCGAAGCAGGTTTCGGTCCAAGTCTTTCTCGTCGAGAAGGCCCGTGCGGACGGCTTCGGGAATGCTGACAAACGACGAGCCGCACTCAACATCGAGTCCGTTCTTCACGGCCACGGCGGCGGCCATCACCTGATTATCGACATATCCGTGGCGGTTGGCCTCGAAAAAGTCGGGAATGGCCCAGCAGTCGGAAACAACCATACCTTTGTAGCCCCATTCGCCACGCAGAATATCGTTCACAAGGTATTCCGACGCGGCGCACGGTACACCGCGGAAACGGTTGTAGGCCGTCATAACTTCCTTAACGCCAGCCTTTGTCACCAAATCTTTGAAAGCGGGAAGATAGGTCTCGCGCAGGTCGCGTTCCGACACAACGGCATCAAAACGGTGGCGGTTGCTTTCAAGGCCCGAATGCACGGCAAAGTGTTTCGCGCAAGCGTGGGTTTTGAGAACAGGCGCATCGGGGTCACCCTGCAGACCGCGCACAACAGCCATACCCAGTTGGCCTGTCAGATACGGGTCCTCGCCGTAAGTTTCCATACCACGGCCCCAGCGCGGGTCGCGGAAAATGTTGATATTGGGCGTCCAGAACGTCAGTCCCTGATATTGCCTTACCCTTCCGCTGCGAACGGCTTTGGTGTATTTAATGCGTGCCTCGTCGGAAACGGCGGTGAAAACTTGCTCAATCTTTTCGGTATCGAACGAAGCAGCCATACCAATCGGCTGCGGGAAAACTGTGGCAGAGCCGTTGCGGGCCACGCCGTGCAAGGCTTCGTTCCACCAGTTGTACGACTTGATACCAAGCCGCGGAATGGCGGGCGACGAGTTCAGCACAAGCGACGCTTTCTCTTCGAGCGTGAGTTGCGGCAGCAGGTCGGCGGCGCGTTTTTCGGGCGAGATAGTCTCTTGCCGTGGTGAGCAGGACTGAAACAGAACGACCACTCCTGCAACAATGAAAAACAATTCTCTTTTCATAAAATTATATTTTGCGATTTATCTAAACTCCACAAATATAATCTTATATGAACACGAACCCTGTTTTGCCAGTTGGCACAATTGCGCCGTTTATCCATTTATTTTGTAAAAATGGCGATATGTTCGGGCGGGGATTACAAATCAGTTTCTGCAATCAAGAATAATCTGCAATAAAAAAAGCCAGACACCCGCAAAGGCATCCGGCCATCAAAAAATCTATTCGCATTTCCGATTATCGGCCACTACACCGACGGTGTGATAAAAACCCTCCACGAGCCGCTAGCATCTTTCTCAATGTAACCTTTATCCGTCAAAGTTTGAAGCATCTTCTGTATTGCGGAACGATTGATACCTATTTCTTGTTGCAGATATGCGAATGTTGCATTTGGTTCAATTTGCAGTTCACGCAGAATTTTTGCGTAGTTCGATGTGCGGAAAACTATGCGCTCGCCATCGTACCACCATATGTTTTCATCTTTATCGGTAACAAACAAAACATCGTTCTCAATCTCTTGCGCAATTATATTCGCCATATGCTTGAAGAACGGACGGATTTTCTTTAACGGCGCGTGAGCACCATCATATGGGGCATTGCCCACAATCAGGTCGGACTGATGCAGAGCCTCCAAATAAGATTGTTTCAACCTGCTTCGAACCACAATCATTGGATAGCCGTGGCGCAACAGAATATAGTTGAACATAAGCCGTGCAATGCGGCCGTTGCCATCCTCAAACGGGTGAATGCGAATGTAGCGGTAATGGAACAGCACCGCCAATTCAACCGGCGAGAGTTTGCCGTCGGTTTCAGCCTTGTTGTACCAGTCCACAAGGTCGGTCATCAGAGCCGGCGTTTCCTCGGGCGACGCATATTCAAAACGGTCGCCATAGCGGGTAATGACGCTGTTCGGACGGGTTTTGTACTGCCCTGCGTGAATGGTGTAACTTGTTTGCATTCCACCCGGCAGCGTGCGGTGGACGGTGTAATCCTCGCGCAGCAAAGTCTTGTGCAATGTACGGATAAAGTTCTGTGTCAGTGGCTGTTGGGTTTCCAATGA
This sequence comes from Salinivirgaceae bacterium, assembly GCA_017617355.1. Classification (GTDB taxonomy): domain Bacteria; phylum Bacteroidota; class Bacteroidia; order Bacteroidales; family SZUA-534; genus RUG13583. The sequence continues at coordinate 2,214 of JAFZWI010000042.1, forward strand.
TTCAAGTTGCATCATTTTCAAACCAACATTGCTTGCTTTCATTTCTTCGCAGTCGCGATAGTCGGCCAAACCTAAAACCTTGCCAAAAAGCAGAAGAAGTTCTGTCTGTCCGTAGGTCAACGTGTTGCCTTCAATGTGGTTCGAGTTGTAGTTGAAATCAATGGTAAAACGGCGGTTTAGTCTGTCGCGGTCATTTTCTGACAGCGGCTGAATAGCCTTCCATTTTTCCAACGCCGTTTGTAGTTTCTTGTTTTCCATAAAAACACATTTACCACCTAATTTGGTGGTAACATTACCACCTTTTTGCTACAAAAATATGTTTTTTTTGATTTGTAGGTACTTTTTCGGTGATTTTTTGCCACGTTGCATTCTCCCCCGCCAAAACACAATTAAAAAGGTGGCCAATAAGCCACCTTTAAGCCATAATATTGTTGATTTCACCCGTTCGCAACTCTATTTCTCGCACGCGCACCAGAGTATGAATGGCCTAAACATTTTTTGTGATTACTGCCACAGCGCAAGGCATCTTGCCTTCAACAAGGTGATACTCAACGTTTTCATATCCTGCGTTTTTGAAAAAAGCCTTGTACGATTCAATGTCGAATTGCTTTTTGAAATTCGCCCCCGCCTTTTCAAAAATCTTGACAAAAACGTTTTCCTTGCCATTGCTGTATATGTTTATGTATGTAGGGATTATAACCTTTCCGCCAGGCTTGCTGACGCGCACAAGTTCCGAAATCGCGGCAACGGGATTTTCCAACAAGTGAATCACGTTTCCTGCCACAACCTTGTCGAAACTGTTGTCGGGATAGTCAATCTTTGTCATATCCAACGGCTTGATTTCCACATTGTTGAACTTCCGTAATTTTTTTGCAGCCTGTTTCAGCATCTTTGGCGAGAAGTCTGTGGCTGTCAGGTGTTTGCATTTGGGCGCAACATACACGCTGATTGCACCCGTTCCGCAGGCACATTCCAAAACTTCATCATTGCCATCTATCTGTTCTGCAACGGTTTTACCCGTGTTAGCATAAACCTTTCCGTTGTAGGTGTTCTCAAAAAAATCGTAGGCAAAAGCCACTTTATCCCAAAACATAACTATCGGTTTTTTAATGTTTAAATATTTGATATTTAATTATTTCTCGCATACGCACCAAAGAATGGCGTTGTCGGTATGGATTTCGACTTTTGAATATCGAGCCGAAAGGATTTCGCTGATTTCGTTCACGGTGTGGAATGGTGCTGTGAACCAGCCTTTTGGCGCAAGAATGCGTCGGACAAGCCAGTCGGTACGGCGCAGTTTTCCGCGTATGTAGAAGCACGCAATGAATTTTCCGCCAGGACGCAGCACGCGGCAGGTCTCGTCAAAGGCTTTCAGTTTGTCGGGGAAAGCGTGAAATCCGTTCATACTCATCACCACGTCAACACTCTGATTTTCAATCGGCAGTTGGCCAACATCACCTTGCGTTAGCGCTATGTGAGCGGCACCGTCTAACCGCTGACGGGCTTGCTGAAGCATATCGGCACTGTAATCGAGACAAGTGATTTTTGCGTTCTTGAGCCGCAGCCAATTCTCGGCCGTGAAAACCGCTGTGCCGCACGGAACATCTAAAATGGTGCCCGAAAAATCGTCGGGAATGAACGAAAGCAACTTTTGCGCAATGGCCACATCGTCGGTGCCGCCCCAGAAAAACTTGATATAGGCGCGGGCAAAAATGTTCCCTTGAGTCAGCACCCCGTCGTAAATGTTCTTTGAGTCGTGGTAGGCACTACTGATTTTGTCTTTCCCTATTTTGCTCATAATTAACTGTTTTTGTTTTATGACGCAAAAATATGGCGGCGGGTGTGCAACTTGGTTGCAATTGTTGGGGGACACAGATTTATCGCTAGCCAAACTTATCCGAATTGAATCCAAAGAGTTTTCTGATTAGTTTGGATTCATTTGATTAGATAATCAGTAACACTCGTTTTTGTTACACCATTTTGTAACGTAACGGTAACGGAGTGTAACTGTCCGTAACTGGCAAATAGAATATATTTGCGTAAAACTTTTTGTTATGGAAAATCTAACAACAACACTTAATGAGTGCATAGAACGTTTCAGCGAGACGGAAGAATATCGTATGCTGCAAGGCTATCGCACACGCGACAACCGATTTACATTTGACGAGCGCCTTGCCATAGCCAAGAGCGTTGAACGCACATTCGCACCCATTTTTGAACTGATGAGGGCCGACGTTCCGACCCTGAAAGATTCCGACCTTCTTTTTTGCGCTTTGAGCATACAACATTTTGAGACCATAGCCATTGCCGAATGCCTCACCGTTACGCCCGAAGCTGTCCGTATGCGCAAGTTCCGAATTCGTGAAAAACTACCTTCAAAGTGGATGGATATTTTGTATCCTGAAATGAAACGCAACAGTAACGCAGATGTAACGTCACAAACTTCAGCGGAGCCGAAGGCGGAAATATCTTTGCCGAGTCAAATAACAAAAAACGTAAAAGTTATGAAAGAAAAAATGTCATTCGGTAAAGCTGTTTCAACCTGTTTCAGCAAGTATTTTACTATTAATGGACGCGCCCGCCGCTCCGAGTATTGGTATTTCTATCTGTTCTGTTTAATTGTGATTATCCTTTTTGCGATGCTGAAATCGATAATCGAAAGCATCTATCCGTTTATGGGGGAATCAATGGTATGTGTGTTCCGCATATTCTTGGAAACCTTTTATTGGGTTTTAAACATTGCCATATTGATTCCGTCTTTCACCGTTTCAGTGCGCCGTTTGCACGATATCGATGCAAGTGGCTGGCTGGCAGTCATTTTATGCCTCATTCCTACTATTATTGCCTTTGCGTTTGATGCTGCAATGAAGTCGAGTGGATTTTATACGACTATGGATAATCTGGGAAATATGCCACCAAGCGAATTGGCGAATACTCTAAAAACTATGATAAAGCCTTTGGTGGCATTCCTCTTTTTCGAAATTGGTGTCTTGATAGCAAGTGTTATAGTCTTTTGTCTGCGCGGCACCGAAGGCCCGAATACTTACGGCCCTGACCCGATACGTGTTATATCTACGGATGGCGAAGAATCAAAATAGCCTTGTCCATAGAACGATATGATTTCTCACGAAGCAATAAAACATTAAGCCACCTTGCGGTGGCTTTTCTGTGTTTTTCGTGCGTTTCGTTGTAAATTTCTACTTCCGATTCGGATTCTTCGGGAACCAGCCTCTTTCAACACGTTTTTTCTGTGAAAAAAGTTCACCGATGCCCCAAAGCGCCGATGCGCCGAACACACCCACCACGGCCGACACAAGAGGGTTCTCAATGAACAGCGCAGCGCCGATTGAAATCAAACCGATTACCAAATAAATTATCCACGGACGTGTTCCCCAGTAATATTCTGTCTTTATGACAATTGGGTGCCAAATGCCGATAGTCACGAAAGTGCACACGGCAATAATGATTCCTGTGAAATACATGGTTCGCCCTTATTCCTTGCTTGCTGAGCCGCTAAACTTAGTCGGGAAACCACCGCAATTCATTGAAACAGACAGGGCTCCGTCAGCGATTGTTCCCGAAAGGTTTGTAATGGTGTATTTTGGGAACTCGCCGCCCATTGCTAATGGCACAATGTTGTTGCCCGAAAGGGTGTAGTTTGCTCCGTTTGCTGTGTACTCAATATGCGGAATGGTCATATCTATTTTCACGGGCATACGTTCCGAAAACGATACCTGATTGAAAGTAAGCACCATACCTGCCGTGTCGGTTATCGCTATGCCAACCGTTACGTTTTCCTGTGTGTAGGTTGTGCTGTCGGTTTGGTCCACAGTCAGCGTTCCCACATAGGTTTGGTTTGTCAAGGTTTCGGGGGTCTCGTTTTTGTCATCGTTCTTGTCGCAAGCGACGAACATCATTCCTGCTGCAATCAGCACTGTAAATAATTGTTTCATAAAACTTTAAATTTAAATTGTTATTTTTAAATTGATTCCTGTTGTGCGTGGAGTTCCGTCGGCAAAAAACTCGCGCCCCACCGATTTGAAGTAGAACGTGTGATAGCGCGTGTCGGCAATGTTTTTGGCGAAAAGTTGTATCGAAAAATGCTCTTTCTGATAGCCAATGCTCGCCGAAAGCAGCGTGTAGAGCGGCTGCGAAAGGCTGTTGCTCTCGTTCCAAAAGATTTTTCCGACGGCTTGGTCCTGAATGGTAAACGTGATACGGTCGGCCCATTTTTGTTGGATATCCCAAATATATTTTGCTGATACAGAACAAGTAGCGGTTGGCGCATATGGCACGTGACGTCCGCGGTGGTTGGTGGTGTCGTTCTGCTGATAATCGCGGAAGCGGGCGTCGGTAAGTCCCGCGTCAACGCCAAACGACCAATTGCCTGGCTCGAACCGCGTGCTGTTTTCGAAACCAATGCTGCGCGTGCGGCCTGCGTTCGACATCATTCGGCCAACGCCGCTGCCTTCGGGCATCACGGTTATTTGCTGGTTCACACCCTCAATCCAAAAAACGGTGGCGGATGTCGAAAACGACTGGCGGCGGTATCGGAAACCCGCCTCAAAATTGTAGTTCGTCTCGGGCTTGTACTTTGTGTCGCGGGCTGATTGTTCGGCGTTCCGTGCGGCGAACGTTACGCCCAACTCGCTCATCATCTGGTTCATAAGCACCGATTGCATAATGTCGGAAAAAATTTGTGTGTTGAAGCCGCCCGCTTTGTGGCCGTTGGCGAACGTAACATAAATGCTGCCGTTTTCGAAAAAATATTGCGCCGAAAGTTTGGGTAGCGCCACAAGCGAAGTTGTAGTCTCGCGGCCTTTGAAATTCGAGTGCATGGTTCGGAAATTGCTCATTGTCAAGTTGAAACGATAGCGAATGTCACAGTTTTCATCGTAGTCCATTCTGGCGTGCTCAAAATCGATTCGCAGCCCTGCGGTGAGTTGCCAACGGCCGCTGCGCCATTTCGATTCGTGAAAAACGGCCGCTCCGACTGTTGGAATGTCGAAACTGCAACTAATAGGAAATGAATCATCTGCTATTTCAATACCGTTTTCGGGAAATACGGTGCGGATACCTGAGTTTGCATTCTTAAGTATCAGATTTTCAATGCCGTCGCGCTTGAATGTGACAGGCGATTCGGTTTTGAGCCATTTTACGAACGCAAACACACCCGTATTCCATTGCCACGGATTCGCCTTGTCATGCTGTTTTGCGATAAACTCTTGAGTCACAGCGTGCTCGTGCTGCTCTTGCTGAAGCGTGAAATACGATTCGGCGGTGAAATCGTTGTCTAACAGCATATTATCGTGCAAAAACTGGTAACTTGTCACCGAAGCAAAATCGACTGCGGTTCCGGAATAACGAGCCACAAGGCCATCGATTAGGCTTGTGCGCGAATAGTGGCATGTATCGTTGTAACAGATTGGCTTTAAGAGGTTTTGCTCGGCATCAAACTGTCGGTAAGCATAGCCGCCCTCATCAACAATACCGCCCGAAATGGTGTTTTCAAAATTCCATAGTCCTGTTTTCCAATCGATTTTTGCGCGGGCGGCAAACGAATTACCTGCGTCGCATTTTTTATCGTTATAGGTATTGGTGAAAAAGCCGTCGTGGTGCGCAAAATGGGCCGAAAGCGAGTATCCAAACCTCCTGTCGGCATTGGCGCCATAGTGCGAAACTTGCGCGTAATAGGCTGGTTCCGAATCAAATCCGACCTTGACATTTGTTCCCTGCCATGCCATCGGCGAAAGCGTGAGAATGTCCATCACACCGCCGTTCGAGTTGCGCCCGTAGAGCGTGCCTTGCGGACCGCGCAGCACATCAATCCGCCGAATGTCGAGAAAATCGAAATCGAAGGCGTTTTTGTTCATAATCGGCACATTGTCAATGATTAAACTCATTGTTGGCTGGTCAATTCGCGAGCCGAATCCGCGTATGTAAATCGATGACGTGATTCGTGAGCCGTAGCGTGGCTGGTAAAAATTCGGCACCGAAACCGACAGGTCTTTTGCCGCCTTCAGGTCGCGGTTTTCGATTTCCGTAAGGTTGAACGATGAGGCTGCCGCGGCCAATTTGTGCGTTTCGCTCTCGCCTTTTATCGAAGCCGAAACGGTCACCGCCTCAAGGTTGACAGCCGTGTCGGCAACGTTCCCCGACAAAATCCGCAGTAGTATGAGCGACAAAAATTTCATTGCGCAAAACTACCAGCCGCCGCCAGAGAGGGCAACTCACAATATTGTTAGTTTTCAATTGGTTGTTTTTGGTATCTTTGCGACCACAAAACAAAATGGAACACCGAATCGCCATAATCGATACTAACTCGTTGAGCAACATTGCATTGCAATCGATTCTCACGGATATGATTCCGCATGTCGAAATCGAGATTTTTCAATCGGTGCAGGCCTTGCAGGATAAAGCTTCGGGCGATTTCGTCCACTATTTTGCATCTTCGAATATTGTTTTCAACTCAATGGATTTTTTCGTTCCACTGAAGCGGAAAACCATTGTGCTATGCCAAGGCGACGGCAAAATTATGCACGACTATGGGTTTAGGACGCTAAACGTGTCGCAGCCCGAAAACCTGCTGCTCAAAGAGTTGTTTATGCTGCACCAATCGGGTCATCCGCACGGCCACGCCAATATCGAAGAGCAAAAGACAGAAAACGAAGAGGTTGCCGCTCTGCTGTCGCCACGTGAACAGGAAGTTTTGAAATATGTTGTTTTGGGATATTTCAATAAGGAAATTGCTGACAAACTGCATATTACAATGGCTACCGTGGCGTTTCACCGCAACAATATTTCTGAAAAGTTGGGCTCGCGCTCGCTGGGCCACCTCACCATTTACGCAGTTATGCACGGAATAGTGCGGATTGACGAGTTGTAGGACACTTCATTTTGCAACCGTGTTGCAAAAAAACGGTTGTATTTTTGACATATAAAATAATGAACTATGAACGCAATAATCACCGCACTACTGATTCCATTTTTAGGCACCACCATTGGTTCTGCTTTTGTGTTTTTTATGAAGAAAGAGATGCCCGAACTGTTTCAAAAGACATTGCTGGGCTTTGCTTCAGGCGTAATGGTGGCGGCGGCAGTCTGGTCGCTTATTATTCCGGCTATTGATATGGGTAGCATTGCAAAAGTGACTATCGGGCTGCTCTCGGGGTTCGCCTTTCTGCTTTTTATCGACTACATAACACCGCATATCCACCCCAAAGGTGGTCCCGAAGGCCCTGCGAGCAAGTTGTCGCGCACGACGATGCTGGCTTTAGCCGTTACAATCCACAATTTCCCCGAAGGAATGGCGGTTGGTGTGGCTATTGCAGGCGCCACAACGTCCGATTTCAGTATGGCAGGCGCGCTGGCGCTATCGTTAGGCATTGCCATTCAGAACATTCCCGAAGGCGCCATAATCTCAATGCCCTTGCGCAGTGCGGGCAACAGTCGTCTGAAAGCCTTTGGCGTTGGCACGTTGAGCGGCGTTGTCGAACCGTTGGGTGGTGCGTTGGTGTTGCTTATTGCTTCGGTTGCAACAGCGTTGATGCCTTATCTACTGCCATTTGCCGCTGGAGCGATGCTCTACGTAGTGGTCGAGGAACTGATTCCCGAAGCCTCACAGGGTGAGCACTCAAATCTGAGCACAATCGGATTTGCCGTCGGCTTTGCAATGATGATGGTGTTGGATGTGGTGATGGGGTAGTTATCTGCAATTAAGTTAAAAACAGGGGGCTTCTTCCCCACCCTTCACAATAAACCGCCATATGTGCATAAAAAGCGATTTTTTTTAGGCGGCGACAGCGAAACGCGCATATATTTGAAAAAAATCTGAAGAGTATGGCAAGTTATTCTATCGGCGACATCGCCGCAGTGATTGGCGGCAAGCTGACACGCGGCTCGGGCGGTAACGTATCGCACATTTTGATTGACAGCCGCA